>PUNG01000002.1 GCA_003551675.1 Thermoplasmata archaeon | reverse complement strand
TACGCAGCACGTAATACCGTTAACTCGAAGGACTCTTCATGGTCGTCGCTGGAGACAACGACCTCATATTCGCCTGGCTCCTCGGGCGTCCATATAAACTCGCTGTTGTAAACGTCCTCAGTGGCTAAAGATATTCCTCCTAGAGTGACTTCTTCACTATCATCGAAGATCAGATCGCCTTCATCATAAACCTCAAATTTGATCTCCTGGGTCTCCTCTACATCTCCTGCGTTCGTGACAGAGTAATCAACTATGAGCGGTTCACCTTGGACCGCGTCCTCATCCGGGATACCCACTTCTACCTCGAAGAAAGCCGGTTCCAATACTGTAACCGTTACTTCATGGGAATCATCTTCGCTTAGAACCGAAAGATCGAATTCTCCACTTTCGTCCGTTGTCCAAACGAATTCACCTTGATATTCATCACCGCCATCCAGTGTTACCTCTTCACTGTCTACTTGACCATCATCGACAAGGAATTCTACATCTTGAGTCTCTTCTAGATCACCGGTGTTCGTCACAACATACTCTACGACAAGATCTTCACCCTTCTCTACTTCCTCATCGTATCCCTCTATTTCCACTTCAAAGTATGCCTCCTCTAATACCTGGACCATGACTTCATAGGAATCATCCTCGCTAGCCACTGATAGTTCATAAGTTCCTCCAGATCCTGTCTGCCAAGCGAATTCATCGTCATGAGTTTCACCAGGATCCAAGGTTACGTCTACACTGTCTTCAAGTGCGCCGTTGACGGTGAATTCAACGCTCTGTGCATCTGGCGCACCTCCTGTGTTCGTTATGGTATAGTCAACGACCACCGTTTCTCCTTCTACTACCTCGTCATCATAGCTTGTGATATCTACTTCAAAGAACGCCGGTTCAAATACCTCTACCGTAACTTCATCCACCGTGTCTTCGCTGGCCACCGCGAGTGAGTATGTTCCCTGTTCTCCAGCGGTCCACACGAATTCACCTTCGTGCGCATCACCGGGTTGCAGATCTACCTGTTCACTATCTTCAGGATTACCGTCAACTGCGAATCCTATCTCCTGTGTATCCTCTACATCGCCAGTGTTGGTTACAGCGTAGTGAACCGTAACATCGTCGCCTTCACCGACTTCTGCATCATGATCGATTATATCCACTTCAAAGTAAGCCTCTGGTTCCGCTATAGTAGTGAACGACCACGTATCGGACTGGGCAGCCAACTCACCATCGTCCGCAACCGCGTACCATGAATAAGTGGTACTCTCTTCAAGCCCCACCAGATCTACCTCGGCGCGTTCTCCACTCGTTACATCGTCATGAGTACCTATCACACTATCGTCGGATGCATCGTGGAAAGAAACGTCCATGTTCGTTCCTTCTTCGTGTTCTACATGAACGCTCAATTCCGTATCTGTGTCTACTTCCGTCGCTCCATCTTCCGGTTGAGGATCACTAGGCGGCAGCGGAGCTGGATCGACCGATTCGGTATTAAATGACCATGTGGACGAACGTGCTTCTTGCCCACCTTCTTCAGCAACGGCATACCACTCGTAAGACGTGAGCTGGTCTAATCCCGACCAGGTAACAGACGCTCTAGAACCACTAGCAACGCCGCTGTCGGTTCCTATCACACTATCGTCTGAAGCATCGTGGAAAGAAACGTCCATGCTCGCACCTTCGTCGTGTTCGACACTAACACTCAAGTCAGGTTCTATCGGAACATCAGTGGCACCATCTTCCGGCTCCGGATCAGTAGGACGTCGTGGTCCAGGCTCCGTTTCCTCTGGGACCACTCCTCCACTTATAACCAAGGCAAAATCTTGACTTCCTTCGGCAACATTGTGTGCACTCACAGAAACGTCGTAAGTCCCTGAATCTACGCCGTTCTGATCAGGCAACAACAAGATGGTCTGCTCAACGTTAAGGCCGTCAAAACCGGCGTCTCTACCACCGCTCCAATGATTGCTGTCGGGATCCGGCTCAGAATAACCTGGATTGGAACCCGTGAACGCATTACCAACATATCTCGTGCCATCCGGTCCTTGTAACTCTAGATCTAAATCATTAACGATGGCAGGGTCTGCACCGGGAGAAGCCGGTGGATCAGTCCAAACCAAAGTCACTTCTAACTCTTCAGAGGGATCGTCGACCTCGAACTGCATATCATAACTTTCACCCGTTCCGAGTTCTAATCCTTCGTCCCAGGAATCATAAGCTATTAAGTTTCGGTTATCACCTTCGAAATGAAGCACTCTGTCGAGCATGCTCCTACCAAAACCTTGATCGTTGTTCGGGAACCTGTTATCGTTCTCATAAGCCCCGCTACCGGTCATCTCAACGGCCCCGTTGATCATAGTAGCTCTAACCAAAGCGCCGCTGGGATTGAATTCATCCCCTGGACTCGGACTGCCAGAAGGATACCAACCGTCCTCATAATAATGTCTTATCTGGCCGGCCTGACCAGCTAGACCGGGACACGACATGCTGGTACCGTCCATACTTTCGTAGCCATCGTCCTGTCGGAATGAATCTCCCTGTAAAAGTTCGGGTATATTATTCTCACCTTCGATGTCATAAGGGGCCCCTCCTCTGGGATCATCATCGTCTCCTCTTGAGCCCGCCGAGTTTAGACCTGCCCCCACATGGAGTATGGTTGGTTTTATCCTTCCGTCTTCGGCGTAACCTCTACTGCTGAAGCTCGCTACATTATCCTGGGAAGGTGCATTCTCTGATGCTCCCGCGGAGATAACGTTCTTTGCTGAAGCTTGAGGTGCCATGCTATCCCCTGCAGGACCGGAGTTACCTGCAGCAAACAGTATGTTCATATCCTTATGATCCCACATGAACTCATCTGAAACCGCACTCGATTCGTCATATTGTCCCTCTCCCCGGGCTCCCCAGCTGTTGGTGTGTACCCTCGCACCCTGATCGTATGCGTCGCCGAAAAGACTATCGTACCACATCGCCGGGTCCGCGGGTAGTGCGAGACCTCCGGCCTCATCGCCCACATCCTGGAATATGACTCTAGCTTCTAAAGCGTTACCGTCGTGATTGCTGTACTCGCCATGAGGAGGAGATTCACCTAACACTGAACCTGTTACGTGTGTACCATGATATACGCCGTCCCCCAACACCGCACCGTCTGAACCATCAGGGATATAAAAGGAATGTATCTTTCTATGGTCCTCGTTTTCCTTGAAGGGTTCGTGAGGGCCTCCAGGATGATCGGGATCATAAAACGCTTCGTGCTCTATGTTGAGTTCGCTGTCACATACCGCTATCAACTGTCCCTCGCCGGTCAAACCCATGTCCGTCACCTTTCTATTATCTGGTTCATTGGTCTGTGCCACCCAAGTGGCGTCGGCATTGAAAAACTGATAATCATCGTGGACTTCGGTTATCGTATTCACGCCGTGGATCCCGGCTAGATCATCTATCCTATAAGGCTCTAATTCTAAAGCTATACTGTTCTCCCCTATATATTTGATATTTTCATCTAACTCTAATGTTATGATATCTCCAACGGCCAAATCTAGATCAAAACCGTCGAAGAAAGACGCCCTCACTTGAACATCTTCAGACCTCTCCGATAGTTCCCGATCAAATCTGTAAGCCGGTTGATAGATACCTACCCAGTTAACAAAATCTAGATCTTCTACTTCTCTTTTGGTCTCAGCATCCATCTCTACTATGTAGTTGTATCGGTGCCTGTAATCATGTATTACTACACCCCTACTTTCCAGGCCTTCTCTCCACTCCTCCATGATGGGGCCGATGAACTGAACTATGTGATAGCCAGAATCACCACGATAACTCTCGATCTCCAAGCCCTCTGGTAGGTCCGGCTCGCCGTCACCAGTATTGAATGAATAGGAATGCAGTGCTACGTGATCTCTATCGGTGAGTCTTTCTACAACATAACCCTGCTCGTGTAAAAATGCCGCATTCTCCTCTGACGTCTCTATAAGCATAAACGAGTCATAATCTTCCACCAGTTCATAACCTGGGTCAGATCTAAAATAACCCGATCCTGGAGCTCCGGCTCCTTTGTGTACCAATATAGATATTTCATCTTCCGTTCCTCCCGCAGAGAAAGCTATAGCTGCGGAAAAAACAGAGACCAACAGAACCATAGACACCAATCCTACTAAAAAATATTTCTTTACATTCATAAAACTTGCCTCCTCAACGCAGAACAGTTGAGTTTCATAGTTGGATTGGTTACTGATGTCAAAATATTTAAAAGTTTCGAAACCGAGGGTCAGTTCTAAAAACTGTTGTTAATATTTATTTTTTATCACAACAATTTCTTCAGGAAGGTATATCGCCCTTTTGGAATATCTTCATGGAAGCCACCAGGAATATGATCGCTATAGCCGTCAGCAGCACTAGATGCAACGGGTAGACAACACCGTCCAACAAGACCGAGTTGTAATCCCAGTAATTGGAGATGGTGAAGGGATGTACCGGTTCTAAACTCTCCACTAGATGTCCCGTTGCGAATAATCCGAATTGGACCAATATCACACCGAAGGAGACACCTACTGCGGTACGTGATCTTTTGAAAAGTACAGCGAAGAACATAGATACAGAGATGATCACCATGAACATGGGAACCGCTATCAACATAGCGATAAGATAAGCGATATCAGGAGTTTCTCCCACTGAATAAACTGACAGCATTATCATCAGACCCACTATAACGTGCATGATCAAAACAAACAAACTCAACGCTGAAAACTTTTCTAGAAGGTAGTTTTTTCTAGAAACGGACGAGGACAAAAGTATATCCAATCTATCTTCCTCAAAATCGGTGGTGACGCTTTTGACTGAGATATATGCCAAGTAAACACCTACTAATAGTATCCACCAACTGTAGACTTCGATGGAGATGAACCCCTCCATATCAGCCATGGAGAGATCCTCTCTACCCGCTGAAAATAAACGTACAAATGGAGTATCCATGAGTTCTTCCACAGGATCGACCGGTTCTTCAGTTGAAGCCATTCCCATGGGTTTTTCAACAGTTCCATCGATGAGAGCGATGACACCGAAGTATCTTTCATCATTATCATCGGTTCGTTCTAGAGTGTGATAATTATATGATGTTACATTTACTTCTCTCGGATCCGGCAGATATTGATTGGTATCTTCAACGATACGATACTCTACTGAACCTTCAATCCTTTCATCCATTTCCTCAATACTCACCCAATATAGATGTATTTCGTCATCTTCGATCTCAATACTTACCAGTTCCGCACCTACTAGCTCATCTTCTTCCATGTCTTCCATGACAGAGGGATACAATTGAGCATAACCTGCAGCCACCAGTGTCACTATTACGATGAATATTATGAAGCCCTTCCAACCTTTTCGGAATTCCATGGACATTATTTTTCCTTTCATTATATCACCCCTTCACATCCTTTTTTTCAAAGATGGTCAATGCGATGATCAAAAGTACTGCAGCCACCACAAACAATAAACCGATCTCTCCCCAGTTGATCGCTTCCCCGAAAAACAGTGAGTTGTGGTCCCAATAAGAGATCACTGAAAACGACCTTAAATATTCTAGACCCTGGGTCAGATCCCCTACAGTTTCTAAACCGAACTGGATCAGTACGAAAAGGAAGGCGAACCCCACTGCTTTTTTTGAATCTTCAAGGTATACCGCAGCTAGAAAAGTTGCTGCGATTATCACTAGGAAAACCGGCCACGATAGTAAAGTAGTGATGAAAAGAGTGGAAGCCGAAACCGTGCTCAATTCACCTAATGAATGTACCGAAGCGACCGTTACGAGTCCCACCACGGTCAAAAGGACTAATGTGTATGAGGAGATGGTGAAGAATTTTTCAAGTAGATATCGTCTCCTCGATACCGGCTTGGTCAGCAATATATCCATCCTGCCATCGTCGTAATCTTTCGATACGCTGTTCACGGATATGTAAGCTATGTAGATAGCGATCAAAAGGATAAAGAATATACCCCAGAACATGGAAAGAATACTCCGCAGGTCTGAATAATCGATACCGAACGCCTGAAGACCAACGGTTCTTTCTACGTTGCTCTCGATGCCTACCATCTCGGTGCGACGATTACCCTCTTCTTCTTCTCCAACGGCAACGACCATGAAATATCTTTCTGGTATCTCATCATCTTCGATATTCAGACGGTAGGTGTAGTTATTTTCACTTATGCCTTCTATCGTCTCTTCTGGAACCAACATCTGGGGGATCACCCCGACCTTCAACGTGTAGTTGTGCGCCCATCCTTTTTCTATCCATTCTAATGTTATTTCCTGATGATCATCTCCTTCTGTAACGCTTATCTCTATGTTTTCCGAACCCTCGAGATCGTCTTCAAAGGCCTCGCTCACGGAGGGGAACGCCTGCACAAACCCTCCCACTACTAAAGCCATCACTACTAGAAAGACCAAGTAACCTATCCAATTGTTTTTCAGCTCTACCAGTATCGATCTCATCGCTCATTTCCTCCGTCCGAATAATACGTGAGGAATAGCTGATCTAGACTAAAAGTTTCCAGGGACATATTGATTATATTTTGCTCTGATATCTTCTTGATGACCTCGTCGAGGTTACTGGTCACTATCATTGTAGCCCATTTACCATCCATCTCGAAGTCTTCTACTCCTTCCATGTTGAATATACTGGTATCCACGTGATCGTCGAATTCTATCTTTAGTTTTTTACCCATCTTTTCCTTCAGCGAATCTATTTTTTCTATCACCTGTAATTCTCCGTTTCGAATTATTGCGACTCGATCACAGACCTCCTCCACCTCGGCAAGGATATGTGAGGACATGAAGATGGTTTTACCATCATCTCTTTCCTCCCGTAAAAGTCTGTAAAACTTCTGCTGCATCAACGGGTCGAGACCTGTAGTTGGTTCATCCATTATTATCAGATCTTGATCGGCCATGAAAGCCTGAACTATGCCGACTTTCTGTTTGTTACCTTTAGAAAGATTTCCATATTTTTTTTCCATATCTAACTCTAACCGTTTGGCTAGTCTTTTCATCTTCGTTTCATCGGCCACTCCGCTCTGAGATAATAGAAATTTTAGGATCGTTTTTACTTTCAGCTCGTTGTACATCCCAAAATCTCCTGGAAGATATCCCGTCCTCTTATAGATCTCAAGAGAGTCTTCATGAGAATCCAAGCCGAATATCTTCACATCTCCTGCGGTCTTGTTCAAAAGACCGAGACATGCTCTTATGGTCGTTGTTTTTCCAGCACCGTTGGGACCCAAAAAGCCCATTATCTCCCCTTTGTAGATATCCAGATCAAGATCTTTTATACCTATGACATCGCCATACTTTTTCGTCAGATCTCTGATCTTCATAACGGGAGTTCGGTTTTTTTTCATTTTATTCATCCTCCTTTGCTTCTTTTAAGAACTCTTTCAGGTATTCTTCATGCTCATCATAGAAAGAAGTCAGAAAACTTTCTTTCGCACCCAATAAACATTCTACTATGTGGGCTTCAGCTTTTATATCTTCAAAAATTTTGTCTATATCCTCATCAAATGATATTTTATCTATAAGATGTATCCTTCCATGTATCCAAAATCTCATCTTTTGTTCAGGATAATCCGCTTCGAATGATCCTTCTTCAACACCCTGCTCTACTATCTCTTTCAGATATGGAACCATGGCTTCCACCGCCTCATGATATAATTGAGTAACAAATCTAGAACTAGGGGAATCACCCATCAGAACCGAAGTCAAGTAAGTTCTTTCCTTCTTTTCCTGAAGTGACTGCATCCACAACTTCGTGAATTTTTCCTGAGCACCCAGCATCGGATCATTTGTTATATCCTCTAAAGTTTCAGTGATCTCTTCCATCAGTCTTTCAGTTATCGCCTCTACTATATCCTCTTTAGAATCGAAGTAATAATAGAAAAGACCGTGAGTAACATTTACCTCCTCACAGATATCGTCGATGGAGGTTTCACTGTATCCTTTCTCGGCAAATAGTTTCTCGGCGGCGTTGATCAGTTTTTCTTCCGTGTCTGTTTTATCTTTCATCTTGACTTCCTCTGCCTAACTTTTAGTCAGCATATCTAACTAACTGTTAGTAAGTCAATCTAGTATTAATAATTTTCTGACGACCATCACTAAATCTTCGATTCATTGACTATCTCATAAGTTCTTTTGACGTTTTTTTGATATCTCGTCCTTTTAGTGCCGGCATACTTCGAATTCATATGACGGTATCGTTACCGGATCGATAGGGTCCGCTTCCTCACCATCTTTTAGCTATACCATTCAGGAGGAAACCTAGGGCTAGCCTCAAAAGGGCCCCGGCGACCACCTCGTCGAACAGAAATCCGAATCCCGATCTTCTTCTGACATATCTAAGGAGTGATCGTAAAAAAATCAAGCGCTGTCAGCGTGGGATATAACGGGTAAAGAATTATAACAAGTATACTTCATATATCGCATAATATGATTAAGAGTGAACAGACTTCCGTGCATATGATCTTGGAAGTGACAGGGATAACGATACTGGCGTTTATTATCTCCGTCATCTTAGGGGTCATGTTCTTCATACCTATAGGATTGATGGGGTTCGACATCGAAACAACATCGGTCATAGTCGGTATAGCGATAATAGGTCAGTTGGGTTTTCTGTTAGTAGCGATCTTTTACATACTCGTGAAGAAAATCCAAGTCCCCATAAAGATGCCATCTCGTTCAGATACCATCCACATCGTAGGAGGGATCTTCTTGACTTTGATGACCGCCGCAGCACTATCACAGTTACTGTATTTTCTGGATCTGATGCCCGATTCACCCATAGAGGAGATGGCCGCGGCGGATCCCAGATTACTGCTGGCCCTGGCCTTACTATCGGTGATATTGGTGGCTCCGGCAGAGGAACTCCTGTTCAGGGGCGCTATACAGGGGAGACTACGTCAGCGGTTTGGCCCCATCCCGTCCATAGTGACGGCCAGCATATTGTTCGGGGCCCTGCACCTAGGGAACTATACCGGGACACTATTATCCATCATCATGGGAGTGGTGTTGATCACAGTGGTGAGCCTGATAATAGGTGCGCTGTACCATCGAACGGATAATCTAGCGGTTCCCATCACCGTACATGCCGTATACAATGTAGTGCTGCTTCTGATCAGTTATGTGGCTATAACTTGATCTCAAAGTGATATATGCACTATTTTCCACATTGAAAGACTGATTATTACTTCAAAAATTTTACTGCGATTTCATCACTTTATCCATTATCTGGAGCATGAATCTAACGCCTTTCCTTTCAAAATATGTGTCGTTGAGGTTACCGATGAAATACGCTTTTGATTCCGGATGATAGAACATAAAAGCACCTGTCGAACCGACCACACCCCATGAACTGAATTTTTCAGGCATGAAGATAGGGATCTTCTTCAGCATCCATATACCGTAGCCGTAATCGATGCCCAATCCGAATTTAGCTTTATCTTTCATCATCATCTCTAAAGTTTCTTTTTCTATTATCTCATGGTTCACCAGGGATCTCATGAATTTCAACAGGTCTTCCATGGGAGCTACGACCCCACCGCCTGCATAGTCTATCCCGGCATAGCTACCATCATCATCAAAGATCTTTACATCGGTCATCTTTTTACCTTTCAGATAAAAATCAGCCATAGGAAACCCTGGATCTTCCATGGGTTCGGAATAACCGAGCATGTACGAATGTTTCATGTCTAACGGTCTAAAGATACGTTCTTTGAGAGCCTCATGGAAAGGCATCCCGGTTATCTCTTCGACTATGAATCCCAAGAGATAATAATTTGTATCCGTGTAGTGAAATTTATCTCCTGGAGGAGAGTGTGGTTTACGATTCTTTTTACCCCACTCGATGGCTTTTCTTGGGTTCATCTTGATCTTTGGGTTTTTTATAAGTCTATCGAGCAGATGCCAGAAACTGTCAGGTAAACCAGATGTATGATTCAATAGATGTTTGATCTTGATTTTATCTGTGTACTCAACACCTTTGTACACATGTAAACCGTCCAGTATCTCATGGTCTAGATATTTACTGATCTTATCATCGAAAGATAGTTTTTCCTCTTCATATAACATACTGACAAGAGTCGAAGTGAACAGCTTTCCTACGCTTGCCATGTAATTGGGCTGTCTTGGATCTGCCGGTTTACTACCTGTTTTACCTTCAGCCATATCGATATGGATCCCCATCTTTTCTGAATGCACCAACAGGTATGCATTGTTGATCTTTTTGTCTTTCTCAACTTTTTTTCTGAAATATTCTTCGATGGATTTTTTCTTACTCATGATCACACCAACCTTCATTCCGTCCATTTCGTAACCAATGCACCGATCACGAACAATACTGCCGCTATGGAGAATATCACCGCCGTATTGAATAAAGCACCGGAACTATCTTGATATATCATGGAATCTCGGAGCCCTTCATTTACATAATAAAGAGGAAGCACTCTTGCGATACTGCTGAGGTAAGAAGGCATGACTTCCAGTGGGAAGAAGGTCCCGGCTAAGAACATCTGTGGGAAAGTGATGGCACCGGCTGCCGAATCTGCGGTCTCTTCTTCTTTAACAAATCGAGATATTATCATACCCATACCTGAAAAAGCGAAAGCTGCAGAGATGACTATGATGAACAGATATATGTCTATGGTAACGCTGATATCCCAAACCAAGACACCTACCAATATGATCAGGAAAGTTGACACGAATGAAACAAACGTCATGAACAGCATCTTGGATATCAGGTACTCCCAACGTGTGAAAGGAGTAGTGGAAAGTTTCCTCAATATCCCCCATTTTCGATACTTAGTATTTCTGAAGATGGTTCCGTAGATCGTAGATGTCATAACGGTCAAACCGATAACACCGGGCATGAAATAGTCGATGAACTTGAACTCTTCGGCGGTTAGACTTTTTTCTTGAAAAGTAAGTACATCCCTGGAACCCGTGATCTCATTGTTCCAACCGTGTAAGGTTCCTCCTACCACGCCGCGGATGATACCGTTTACAGATTCTCTCGTCGGATCTAGAGATAGACTCAGTGATATATTTTCGTTGGAACCCTGCTGTACTCTATAAATGGTATTTCCAAAATCTTCAGGGATTATCAATGCGGCACGGATGTTATTTTCGGAGATGTATTCATCTCCATCGACATCGGCCGGTATGTTTTCTATGTTCAACTGTTCACTCAAAGAAGAGATAAATTCCTCAGATATCTCGGACCCGTCGAGGTCTTGTACATAAAGTGAAACCGTCACATCACTTTGACCTTGATATATCGCTCCGAATATAAGCATCAGTAAGATAGGGAACGCTATAGCCCAGAATACTGTACCTTTGGAGCGGTACCACATCCTCAAATTAGCTAAAAAATCATTTATGATTGCGATAGGTCTCATGCAGCATCACCCTCTTCGATGGTGGTCCCGGTAAGGTTCATGAAGACCTCTTCGAGATTCGCTCTTCTCACCTCTATGCTCTCGAATTTGACTCCGTTCTGCATGACCTTCGATAAGATTTGGGAGATCTCTTCTGGATCGTTAACGGGTAATGAAACATTCTGCTCAGAATCCACCGAGGCTTCTTCTCCCAAGATGTCTATTCTGGAGGTGTCATATCCATGCATAACCACATTATAATGTCCTCCATGATCGGAGATCAATTCTCTTAAACTGCCCTGGCCGACTATCCGCCCTTTATGAACTATGGCAACCCTATCAGCGAGGTACTCAGCTTCCTCCATATAATGAGTAGTTAGAAAGATGGTTTTACCTTCTTCTTTCAAAGACATTATGGCATTCCACACTCCTCTCCTTGCTCTCGGATCAAGTCCCGTTGTGGGTTCATCAAGAAAAACCAATTCTGGATCGTTAACCAATGCCATACCTACTCCCACTCTCTGCTTTAATCCTCCTGAGAGGTTCATGTAGAGATCATCTTTTTTATCTTCTAGGTCCAAGAGGGATATTATCTCATCTATGTTTCTTTTACGTTTGTAAAAGGATGAATAGTATTTCAAGGTCTCTTTTACAGTAAGTCTCTCAAAGGAGCGGTATTCCTGTGGAAGAACGCCTATCCTTTCTCGGATCTCCTTGGATCTTTTTGAAAATTCTTTCCCAAATAGTCTTATGATCCCGGAAGTCGGTTTTCTTATACCTTCGCATATCTCCACCGTAGTGGTCTTTCCCGCTCCATTGGGACCCACCATGGAGAACACTTCTCCCTTTTTTACCGTGAATGAGATCCCTCTGACGGCTTTGGTTTCATCGTAATTTTTTGTTAGGTCCTTGACTTTGATAATTGAGGCTACCATCTGCATCATTTCCTATTTTGTAGAGATTAGCTTTAGAGATGATAAGGAATAAAAAGTATATAAAATGATGTTCTGATTTAAGATGATATGATCACTTTCTTCAGGATATCATAGGGGGTTTTATCAAAAAGAACGTTCAAATATCGGACATCTATTTGTAATAGGTTTCAAAACCGTTGTTTAAGACCATAGCTCCTTTGGGCACTTGAAATAAGATCAGGAAAGCTGATAACAAATCGACTGAAGAGGCGAATGCGTTCAGTAAGATGAGTGCAGCTATGACTCCGCTCAATAAATTTAATAGACCTAAAACGATGGGCAATACTACGGATATGATCACGAATGGAGCGACGCTGATCAATAGAAACCTAGCTTTTCCTAACTTTTGAGTTGTATAGACAAAGCCGCCCCATGGACGTATTCCAAAATATGTATCGTCGGATTTTATGAATTCGGGAATAAATGCTGCATGTATGAGTTCATGGGATAAGATCACGAGGTACGCGAAGATTATGTAATCTAATCTTATGGTGATCGAAAACGATCCAGTCGATAAGATGTTGGCGAATATATCAGTGAATGGAAGGACTATAAGATACGATACTGCGCCACAAAGAAACATGAATGGAACAGACATCAAAATAGCAAGAGGGAGATTTGAAGGTTCCTTTATCTTATTCCATCCTTGGTTCAATAAAGAGTCCCTTAGATCTTTATCGGTTGATGGAATTTTTTTCACATATTTCATTTACTTCTTTCTCCTATCGCTTTATTTTTATTATTTGAACATCTTTTCCTGTTTCTATTTCATTTACTCCTTTTCCAAGTAGATCTCATATATAATTCACCGCTTTTATTCCGGGTTATTTTTGCGGTCCACCTGTAGGTTGACGGCCACCTCTTAAATATTTTTGCTACAGCATATAACATTTTCAATGAAGGTCTGTCGGGCTTGGGGATCCAGCCGTAAGAGGGTATCATCTGTAGGTCCAGGCAGTTCCCCTTTTTTTCTACTTTATACTCTCCTCTGATCTTTCCAGTAGATGGGTCCCCTACTATTTCGAACTCTCCTTCGAAGGATGAATCCTCTTCAATATCAGGGAATGACGGATCGAAGTTCAACTTGATCACATGTTTTCCGCTGGATTTTTCCATGCTCTTTATTCGTGGTTTGCCGGACACCCATTCGATAGAATAGCAAAGATCTTCTGTTGATATTTCTTCTGTCCCAGTTCGCAGTTCGAGATAAGGAAGAAGTTCATCAGCTTCCCTGTTGAACGTCAATATCAAAGGATCCGGACTGTAGCGTGTGAAGAGCATCTTAGTAAAGTCGATGGGGATGGGGAGTTCATCTGGTCTGTGTGATTTTCCCGCTATCGAGATCGAAATCGAGGTCTTTCTTTTCCTTACAAAATAAAAGTCGTGTAGAAGCACAAGCGGAAGTGCAGAAGGGTTTTCAGCCACGCTACCCATGGGGGCTAAAAGTCCGAAAGGCTTCCTCTTTTTATCGTTCCTTTCTGTAATATTTAGACGGATATCACGGTTTTCCATGTCCTTGAACTTGTAAGAAGCCTTTACTCCGTTTTTAGAGACGTGAAAATCCGCTTTTTCCATCACCGTTTCAACCATGTTAGCAAGACCTTTGCCTGCGATATCGTACTTCCTCTTATCAAGGTCTAGGCTTGACTGATGATAAACATCGACTTTTCCATCGACTCGCCATCCTATCACACTGTGCCCCTTTCCGTTGATGTCATCATCAAAAACTTGTGGCTCAAAACCGATATATAACGAATCTGGATCTTTCTCAAAGTTGATCAGAAGAAGTTTTTCCATGGGATCGATATCCATACTGAATGGGATATGAAGTCTTTGTGTCGATGCATCTTCTTGTGATTCATCTCCCGCTTCCATCATTATCTCCACCTCCATAATTTTTAGTCAGATTTTTCTCTTTGGTTACATTTTGTTCCATCTATTTTCAACTCCCTTTTGTTAATGAAGGTAGTTCACCTTCTCATTATCCGAATAGGAATAATCTATATAAACTGATGTTCTAAATCGAGTTCAAAAATGAGACATCTCTAATTCTTCAATCTTGAATCACATAAGTTTACTAGAGACCTCTTTTCAATAACCTTTTTCTCTTTTGAAAGCTTCCTCCACCAAGATCTCATCATCTTTGATCACGTATAAAAAGCGGTGATCACCAACTCTCAATCTGTAGAAAGTCTTACGATCACTCATCTTTTTTATGTCACATCCAGAACGAGGTTCGTAGGGATCCTTTGACAATCTTTTCAAACTTTCATAACATCTTTTTTTCTCACTATCACGAAGTGAATCTAGATACTTTTCAACATCAGGATGAAGGAAAACAGAATAACTCATTCTAATCCTCTAGTTTCGCCGTACTCTTCGATAGAGATGTGTTCATCCCTGTCTTTCTCAGCTTTCTCGTGTAAGAATCTCGAAAAATCATCTACCCGTTCTCTGATGATCTCTCTGATAAATTCTGCTTTCGAGGTATAGTCTCCCCTCTCCACAAGTTCTTCCAACTCTTCATATTGTTCTTCAGTTATCCTCACATTCAAGGTTTTAGTCTTCGTGGGCATGATACCTGTGTTACTCATGCAATACACTATTTAAATATTTTTTGTTTTTCGGCTCTGTTAGAAATCCTTTTTTCATTATCCTCATTCTATCTTCTTACGGATGCTCCTCAATTCCTCTAGGATCTCTTTCAATATCTTGGCATCTGTTTCGAGTGTTTTCTTCTTCCTTCTACCAAAACCGTCTTCCTCAGATTCCTGCACCCTCTCCAATATAGTATCTCTTACCTTTTCCGCATTTTTCACTCCTGGAATATAACCTTCCGCTCCAAATATCGCTTGAGTTTCAGAAGACGTTCCAGCAGTGAACACGTTAAGATTGTAGATACCTATCAATTGTTCTATAGGACCTCTATCTATGTCAACGTTCTGTACCCTGTCATAAGGTATCGTTATATCTTTCTTCCAAAGGATACCTCTCTTAATCTCTATGCCGTCTTTTTGAATTTGAAACATATATCTATTGTAGAACATAACTATCCAGATGACCAATAATATAAGAAGCAGCACACCGGTTCCGATAGACAATAACAAACTATTGATAATCGAAAATTCTACACCAAAATATAGTACGAGTCCTAGGATGACAGTTACTATCAAGATAATGAGGAATCCACTTATGAACCAAACCTTTTTCACATCTGGATCTAATCTCTGCCATTTCTTCCCTACCATAGACCTGTAAATCTCCGTAGATTATTTATATTTTTTGAAGATAGTCACGAGATCAAGTTAATGTATACTCAAGTACCGATCCATGGTTTTCATAACCTCCTCTGGATTTTCGGTTGAAAACACTACCTCCCTTATCCATCCTTTTTTTAATGAAACCACGACTCTAGGACCGCCTATCACGTTATAGACGGTTCTCCATCTTCCATCGACTCTTCCCAACCGTATGCCCCATCCACCATATCTGATCGCCGAGGCTTCATCGATATAACGATCCTCGATGTTTTTCCACGGTATCCTCTTTTTGTATATACCATAGCCCACAGTGAGACCCGCAGAGGTGATCCTTATACTCAATCTCCTGAAATTGATGGTGATCGCTAACATGAATACGGCCATCACAAACCAAAACCAGTTCGGGGCAGGATCGGTCCCGATCGGTCCAACGATGATCTGATAAAAGTATAGCAAGAAAAAGATCACTGTTATGGAAAAAAGTATCAATGTAGACCATTTCGAAAATAGACTCTCATGGTAGGTTTTCATCCCCTTATGGACCTCCTTTTTTTTCTTCTGCCGATCTGGCTAATAAACTTAT
>PUNG01000048.1 GCA_003551675.1 Thermoplasmata archaeon | reverse complement strand
TTCATTTTTTTAGATACATCTGAACTTTCGTTGACTGAAGACCAGATAGACTGGATAGATTCACAGGTGCTTGAAGACAAGCAGAACGTGATCGTAACCCATTCCCCATACTACGACCCCTTCGGAGGTGATCATACTCTTGATCCCGACTCAGACGAGATGCTCGAACAGTACCTTTCAGAAAGTTCGATAGATGTGTTCATGTCCGGCCATATACATGCTTATCATGAGGATGTATCGAACGGTATGCAGCGGTTGATCACCGGTGGTGGTGGAGGCTCCCTTGTTGATGGAGTACATCATTACACTCATGTCACCGTAGACAGCAACGGTTTGAGCTTCGAGAAAGTACCCATCGATACGCCGGAGCAGAACATATTTAATATATCTTTGAAGAGAGGAGAAGAAAAAGAGAACATCACCTACGAGAGGCTGCTGCAGATCATGAAACAGGAAGGTGTATCCGGTACATCTTCCTTCCAAAACCAGTTCGGTAATCAAAGGGGAGAAGCCTACTACAGCGGAGTTAAGATCAGCACTATGATAGAAAAAGTCGGCGGTATGGATGAAGACGATACCCTTGTGATAGAATCCATAGACGGTCATACTCAAGAATTTGGCTATCTGAACGTGTATCCTGACGAATACTTCTTCTCGGAACAGGGCGAGTTCATCTTGGCTCTGACTTATAACAATCAGACTATAGATGAATGGAACGACGGACCCAGAGCGGCGTTCATACCTGAAGACGGTTATTATACCAACAAGAACTGTGAGAATACATCCTATGAAGGACAGGGTTGGAATGAATATGAATCAGCAGGTGCGAGATGGGTAAAATACGTAAAATCACTCACGGTGGTGGAAGGTGGATAAGAAATATTTCTTGTCAACGAAAGATCTAGTTACCGTAGCTATCCTATCCGCTCTAGGCGGAGGTCTATCCGTATACGTAGGTTACCTGGGTAATCTGATCAATAGAGTGGTTGGAGTACCCTTCGGCGCAGGTCAGTTCATGGCGGGTCTACACGTGATCTGGATCATATTGGCGGTGGGCATCACAAAAAAGAAAGGTGTTGGAACCGCTACCGGTCTGTTGAAGGGAGTCGTAGAACTTTTTTTAGGAGGTACTCATGGAGTAGTTATAGTAGTTGTATCCCTTGTACAGGGTCTGTTGATCGATGCAGTTCTTTTCAAAGACTCTACCAAAGAAAAAAGAGAGTTGATCCCCTACGGCTTTGCAGGTGGTATCTCCGCAGCATCTAACGTGTTCGTATTCCAAGCGTTCTTTTTCGCAGGGGTCCCTATAATATTGATATTCGCTCTAGGTATGTTAGCCCTTGTTTCTGGTGTTATCTTTGGAGGTTATATCAGCCTTCAGATGATGGATTCGTTGGAACAGGGAGGCCTCATATACGGTTCTAAAAGTGAAAAGAAAGATACTGATAAACCAGTTTACATCAGGTACGGTAGTGCCATGGTTACCGTTATATTTCTTATCTCTTTTACGGTCGGAGGAGCTTATTACTTTCACAACGTTTACGAGTCGCCGGGCTCTGAAGCGATAAGTGTAACTGGTGAAGTTGACAACGAATACGGATTCGTCTATGAGGATTTCGAAGAGCATGAGAAGGTTGTTGAAGCGGAACTTGAAGGTTCTGTTACTTACGAGCCGCCTAAAAATTATACAGGTATACCTTTGAACGTAGTTATAGATAACGCAGAGCCTGATGAGGGAGCAAGCGAGATAAGAGTGATAGCTACTGATGGTTATGATCGTGAATTCGATCTAGAGAGTGTGATGGACGACGATGAAGTCATCATCACTTTTGAAGATGGTGAGTATAGATTGGTGGTCGATTCAAGAAAAGAAGGTTACACGGGTACAGATTGGGTAAGAGATATAAGTAGGATAGAAGTTTCTTAGGGGATACCATGATAGAAGCCCAGGGACTATCTGTGACATACTCCAGCAAAGACGAACCTTCGATACAAAATATTTCTTTTTCGATGAAAAAAGGAGAATTCGTTTGGCTTGCCGGGAAAAGCGCATCCGGAAAATCCACACTGATGAATTGTATCTGCGGTTTCATACCTCAGATAATACCCGCGGAGTTAGAAGGTTCCATCATATTCAACGGAGAAAAGGACCTGGACCCTCTCCAGCTCTCTAGACACATAACCATGGTGCATCAGGACCCCGAAACACAGTTCTGCAACGAAACTGTGGAGGATGAGATAGCTTTTGGATTAGAAAATAGATGTTTATCCAGGAGGAAGATAGATAAGAGGATAGAAACGACACTAAAAGACCTCAACTGCAGCGAATTAAGGCATCGAGAGTTGCGTACTCTTTCGGGTGGGGAGAAACAGAAGATAGCCATCGCCTCTATGTTAGTTTTAAATCCAAAGATTTTGATACTGGACGAACCCACTTCCAATCTTGACCCCATATCTATGAAAGAGGTTCTGAAGGCCATAGAGAACGTACGTAGGAAAAGTCATGATCTGACCATAATCCTTGCTGAACATCGCATCGGCGACCTGGTAGAACAGATCGATAGGGTTCTGAAACTAGAAGATGGAAGATTGACCAGAGATATCAAAGATCTTCAGAGTTTGGATCAAGAGCAAAAAAAAGCCATGGTGGATTATTCTTATCCTGAGTACTCTCGAGAGATTGGTAAGGAAGGCGAGACGATACTGCGTATAGAAGATATGGATCATACTTTGGGCGGTAAAAAAATACTCAAAGATATAGCTCTTGAGATCAAAGAGCGAGAGATAATAGCTTTGATGGGTAGGAACGGCTCGGGTAAAACCACTCTAGTAAAACTCATATCAGCTCTATCGGAAGTGCAGGAGGGAAGGATCAAGGTATTCGATCAGATCATGGACAGTTCTAGCAAAGTAAAGCCTTACGAACTAGGGAAGAGGATAGGATATGTTTTCCAAAATCCGAACCACCAGATATTCGAGAACACGTTGGAAGAAGAGCTCACGTTCGCCGCTAAAAATTTCTCTAAAGGAGAGTCTAAAGCTAAGAGATGGTTGAAAAAGATAAAGACTGAAGAGGATCTGGAGAAAAAAACTCATCCACACACCCTGAGCTTCGGTCAAAAAAGAAGATTGAATATCTATTCTTCATCGCCTCACGACCCCGACCTTGTGATCGTAGATGAGCCGTTCTCTGGACAGGATCATCAAAATGCTGTGAAGATAGCTGACATACTGGACGATCTCTGGAAGGAAGGTAAGACCTTGATAATAGTCACCCACGATCTGAGATTTGCCAAAAAGTTCTGCACAAGAGCTTTGGTACTAAAAGATGGGAGCCTGGTTTACGATGGAGAGCCTTATGATCTGAAAAGTGTAAGTGGTGAAGATGAAAGATAGTATAAACCCCGTTGTCAAACTCATAGCGCTGGTACTTGGTGCCGTGATGGTTTTTCTTATCGATTCAGTTCTGATTTTGATCTCTTTTGTCTTATTTTTGGTAGTGCTGAAAGTGTTTTACAAGGTCAAAGGTCGTTTTGGTAGAGGTATAGTGTTTTTAGTTATAGCTATCTTTATGGCGCAGCTCATATTCGTACCCGAGGGCCAGGTTTTGCTAGACTTACGGTTGTTCGAAGTGACCCGTGGAAGCGTGGAAAACGGTATCCTGATAGCAGGAAGGTTCTTTTCACTCATCACCATGTCTTGGATATTCGTAGGTACTACTGAGCCTAGAGATCTCTCCTCCGCTCTATCCAATCTGGGAGTGCCCTACCGCTACAGTTTTCTGCTGATACTGGCCATGAGGTTCGCACCGATCTTCCAGTTCGAGTTGTCCAACGTGCAGGATGCACAGAAGATAAGAGGGTTGAAGATCGATAAAGATATCAGGGGATTGATCCGTTCCGTGAGATA
>PUNG01000045.1 GCA_003551675.1 Thermoplasmata archaeon | reverse complement strand
CGAGCTAGCTACGGAAGAAGAGGAAGACGAGCTAACTATGGAAGAAGAGGAAGACGAGCTAACTATGGAAGAAGAGGAAGACGAGCTAACTATGGAAGAAGAGGAAGACGAGCTGGCTATGGAAGAAGAGGAAGATGAGCTGACTATGGAAGAAGAGATCACAAAAGAAGAAGCTTTAGCAGAATTGAAACAAGTAGAAGGGATCGGTGCGTCCACCGCTGATCTCTTATACGAAAACGGTTTTCGCTCTTTGAAGGACATAAGAAAAGCTTCAAAGGAAGACTTACAACAGGTAAAAGGCATCGGTCCTACCCTCTGTAAGATGATAATGAATTCGATAAAAGAAAAGAAGTGAACCTCCTAAAGGATGTCATCTCCTAGAACTTCACTGTTGATCGCTTATTTTTTGTGACAGATGTACTCGGATGTCCCAAAAATCCTATATAACTTAAAAGAATTCTCTTTAGTTGAAGATGATCATATGAAAAAAACAGTAGCGATGATTATTGCTTTTTTGTTAGTAGCTTCGTTAGGAACGAATATAGGGATTTTTCCAGTTTCTGGACTTGAAGAACAAGTAGAAAAAGATATGATGGGGCTCGATGGTGACTGTCCATCACTTAGGTCAAGAGATGGTGAGGATCCATGGGATGTCCCGACTTGGAAGATAGGTACGAGTTGGACCTATTATCAGGAGTCTTTTGTTGAAGGGGATGAAGAGGAAGAGCTTCCTCGAATAAAATGGATGGAGTTAGAAGAAGAGTTCACTTACACCGTAGCAGGGATAGAATATGTTGAAGTAGAAGGCACCATGACACCATTGTATAACGTCACTCTCGAAGGCGATATAACCGGAGGAGAGGGTGTACTAGAGACGGATGCCGCTGGTGAAGTTCAAATAACAATAGAAGATGAGCCGAGTACTGTTCACGGCTATATTTTACATCGTATGGATGATCTAGGCATTTTGGTTGACTACGAATATCGATATATGGAGGCCGATGTCGGCCATTGGGCGGTTCACGAAATGAATATATGGCAGGTTAGTACGGATACTCATGAACCGATTGTGGAGGAATATGATTTTCCTCTGACCCCTGGAGGACATTTCTGGGCCAACAATACGGTACACACTGAAGGTTACAATCGGGTGTACGTGAATCATGCGTTCGGTGATGACGATGAAACAGTGGATCTAGATGAAACCTTTGATTACACGAGGCAGGTTTCTGTATCGGAAAGAGATGATCCTGTTAGTGTTCCTGCCGGTGGTTTTGAGACTTATAATGTGACCAAGGATGCGGACTTTGTTAATGTGAATGACCATGAAGATGAGGGCGAGATTTTTTGGGTAAGAGACTATAACGGAACTGTTCAAAATTACGTAAAAGAATATAGGTATCAGAGGAGAATAAATAATGAAACAGAATGGACCAGGGAGTTAACGGATTACCACATACCTGATACTGCTTACATAGGTATAGAGCCAGAAGTAGCTACAGTTTCTGCTGGTGATGAGATGAGTTATACAGCCACGGCCTATGATACCGATGGTAATTGGCTAAAAGATGTTACTTCGGCTACTGATTGGTCGGACGATGTAGATCCAGAAGAGGATTCGTACTGGATTGATAATGAGATAATCGTTAATAAAACGGGAGAATGGACGATAACGGGAGAATATAACGGACTAGAGAATGATACGATCTTGACAGTAGAGCCAGGAGATGCGGTAGACTTCTGGATAGAACCTAAAGAAGCTACAGTGGATGCGGGAGTTCCACAGGAATATACTGCTCATGCAGAAGACGAGCATGGTAATGTATTCGAAGTGACCGACACCGCCTGGAATGATGATGTTGATCCCGAAGAAGCTTCTGATTGGGTAGACAATGAGATCACAGTAGAAGAAGCAGGTAATTGGACGATCACCGGAGAATACGGAGAGTTTGATGATACGGCAACTCTTGTAGTAGAACCTGCCGAAGCGGTAGACTTCTGGATAGAACCTGAAGAGGAAACCATCATAGCAGGAGAAAGTCAAGCTTACAACGCTTATGCAGAAGACGAATATGGCAATGAATTCGAAGTGAACGACACCACCTGGTCGGATGATGTAGATCCCGAAGAAGCTTCTGATTGGGTAAACAATGAGATCACAGTAGAGGAAGCAGGTACTTGGACGATCACCGGAGAATACGGAGAGTTTGATGATACGGCAACTCTCGTAGTAGAACCTGCTGAAGCGGTAGACTTCTGGATCGAGCCAGTAGAGGAGACGATAATTGCAGGTGACTCTCAAGAATACACCGCTCATGCAGAAGACGAATATGGAAACGAATTCGAAGTGACCGATGATACGACCTGGAATGATGATGTAGATCCCGAAGAAGCTTCTGATTGGGTTGAAAATAATATCACTGTTAACAAAACAGGCACCTGGACGATAACTGGAACATATGATAACGAACCCACGCTGACGAACACTTCAACACTTCACGTGGAGTCAGCCCAAGGTGCGTATTTTGAGTTTGAAGAGATAAGTGATCAAACAGCTGGTGAAGACTTTGAAATAACGATAAGGACCTACGATGAATATGGTAATTTTGCTTCAAATTATAATGGAACGGTACAGCTTATGGATACCACTGAAACCATATCTCCTAACGAAATTACATTCGAAGATGGCATATGGGCAGGCTATGTAAACATAACTGAGGCTCATACTGAAGTTAATATTACTGCAGATGATGGGTATATAACCGGCGAAAGTGAAGGTTTTAGAGTAGAGCCTGGAGAAGCAGTGATATATTGGATCGAGCCAGAAATTGAAACCATCTTTGCAGGTACTTCTCAAGAATACACTGCCTATGCGGAAGACAAGTATGAGAACGAATTCGAAGTGACCGATGATACGACCTGGTCGGATAGTGTTGAGCCAGAGGAAGCCTCGTATTGGATCGGTAATGCGATAACCGTTAACGCAACGGGTGAGTGGACGATAAATGGAACATATGATGGTTTCGAAAGTCATGCAACTCTACACACCACGCACGCAGAGGTTGACAATATAGTTATAATCGAAGCACCGGAGACCGTTACTGCTGGAGAGTCATTTAACCTCACAATTCAAGTAAGAGATGAACTTGACAATCCTGCTGGTGGTGAAGCCCTTTCTAACTTTTCAGTCTTTTCTGGGTTTGATGGAGAAGTTTATAACGAGTCGCAGATCGAGCTAGATGATAACGGCGAGTACGTGGTAGAGATCGAGGAGAACCAGGTCACAACTGCAGATCTAAATCATGAATTGACCACAGAAGCTGATGACGTGAGCGAGGATACTGTACAAATCGAAGTTGAACCTGCGAATCCGAACTCCATTGAGGTATCCCCTTCAGAATCAGGTATTACTGCTGGGACTGTACAAGCATACAACGCTACGGCATATGATGAATACGGTAATGAGATCGGGGACGTGACAGAAGAGACGACTTGGTCGGATAACGTTATAGAAGGATATTCTTATTGGGATGAAAATGAGATCACTGTTAACAAAACCGGTACCTGGACTATAACAGGCGAGTATAACAGCATTGAAGATACAGCAACGCTTTTAGTAGATCCTGCGGAACCGCAAGAGATAAGTATAGAACCGCAAGAGATGACCGTTATCCTCGGTGATACGGTCAATTATACCGCTACAGCTTTTGATCAGTATGGCAACGAGATGGATGTTACTGGTGAAACAGACTGGTCCATAGAAGAAGGAGCGGGAGGAACGTGGGATGAGAATGAGTACCTATCGGAAAATCCTGGCGAATGGACGGTGAACGGCACTTATGAGTATGAGGATGTAAATATGAGCGATACTGCGACTTTGAACGTCCTTGATGATTCTCCGAGTTATATAGTGATAGAACCAGATGCGGAAACGGCCACGGCCGGCGAAAGTGTGAATTATACTGCCAAAGCTTACAGTTCGGCACACGAATTCATCGCTGAAGTCACGGCCAGCGTAGATTGGTTCATAGAAAAGGAGGCAGGCGGAACTTGGGATGATAATGTTTACACCTCAGAATATGCTGGTAGCTGGATGGTTGTCGGCACTTATGAATATGAAGGAGAAAACCTGACCGATACGGCCACTTTGAATGTTGAACATGGCGATGTCGATCATATAACGGTAACTCCAAAAGAATCAACTATCACGGCTGGTGAAACCGAAGTATTTACCAGTACCGCATATGATGAATACGGTAATGAAATAGGCGACGTGACCGGAGAGACGACCTGGTCGGATAACGTTATAGAAGGATATTCTTATTGGGATGAAAATGAGATCACTGTTAACAAAACCGGTACCTGGACTATAACAGGCGAGCATAATAGCTTTAATGATACAGCAACCCTCTTGGTAATTCCTGCAGAACCTGAAGGGATCAAAGTAACCCCTGAAGATGCTTCAATCGATGCAGGGGATACAGAGGAGTATGAGGCAGTAGCGTATGATGAATACGGTAACGAGTTCGACGTTACCGACGAAGTAAATTGGTCGATAGAAGAGGGGGCAGGCGGCACCTGGATAGGCAATGTTTACGTCTCAGAATATGCCGGCGAATGGACCGTAGAGGCAGAATATGGGGAATTGACTAACACTACGACGCTCACGGTAGAAACTGGAGACGTAAGCGTAGTAGAGATAGACCCTGATACGGCTCAAGAGATATCGGCGGGAGAATCAATCGAGTTTGAAGCATCAGCTTACGATCGGTACGGTAATCTGATAACTAACGATCCAGAAGAGTTCACATGGAGTGGTGCAGACGAGGGCTCATTCGATGAAACAGAAGCTGGTGTATATGAAGTCAACGCGTCCTATGAAGGTGTTAGTTCACAGTCTATCATCGTGACCGTAGTTCCTGCAGAGGCAGATCATATCGTTATCATGCCGGAAGATGCTTCAATCAAGGCAGGGGATACACAGGAGTATCAGGCAGTAGCGTATGATGGATACGGTAACGAGTTCGATGTTACAGACGAAGTAACTTGGTCGATAGAAGAGGGGGCAGGCGGCACCTGGATAGGCAATGTTTACGTCTCAGAATATGCCGGTGAATGGACCGTAGATGCAGAATATGGGGAGTTGAATAGCACTACGACGCTCACGGTAGAAACTGGAGACGTAAGCGTAGTAGAGATAGACCCTGATACGGCTCAAGAGATATCGGCGGGAGAATCAATCGAGTTTGAAGCATCAGCTTACGATCAGTACGGTAATCTGATAACTAACGATTCTGAAGAGTTCACATGGAGTGGTGCGGACGACGGCTTCTTCGATGAAACAGAAGCTGGAGTATATGAAGTCAACGCGTCCTACGGAGGTGTTAGTTCACAGACTATCATCGTGACCGTAGTTCCTGCAGAGGCAGATTATATCGTTATCATGCCGGAAGATGTTTCAATCGATGCAGGGGATACAGAGGAGTATGAGGCAGTAGCGTTTGATGGATACGGTAACGAGTTCGATGTTACCGACGAAGTAACTTGGTCGATAGAAGAGGGGGCAGGCGGCACCTGGATAGGCAATGTTTACGTCTCAGAATTTGCCGGTGAATGGACCGTAGATGCAGAATATGGGGAATTGACCAACACTACGACGCTCACGGTAGAAACTGGAGACGTAAGCGTAGTAGAGATAGACCCTGATACGGCTCAAGAGATATCGGCGGGAGAATCGATCGAGTTCGAAGCATCAGCTTACGATCAGTACGGTAATCTGATAACTAACGATTCTGAAGAGTTCACATGGAGTGGTGCGGACCACGGCTTCTTCGATGAAACAAAAGCAGGGGAATATGAAGTCAACGCGTCCTACGGAGGTGTTAGTTCACAGACTATCATCGTGACCGTAGTTCCTGCAGAACTTGAAGGGCTCGAAGTAACCCCCGAAGATGCTTCGATCAAGGCAGGAGATACACAGGAGTATCAGGCAGTAGCGTATGATGGCTACGATAACGAGTTCGACGTTACCGACGAAGTAACTTGGTCGATAGAAGAGGGGGCAGGCGGCACCTGGATAGGCAATGTTTACATCTCAGAATATGCCGATGAATGGATAGTAGAGGCAGAATATAATGGAATGACCGACACTACGACACTCACGGTAGAAACTGGAGACGTAAGCGTAGTAGAGATAGACCCTGATACGGCTCAAGAGATATCGGCGGGAGATTCAATCGAGTTCGAAGCATCAGCATACGATAAACACGGTAATCTGATAGAGGATGATGATACGGAGTTCACGTGGAATAATGTCACAGAAGAAGGTCTTTTTGAGAAAGAGACAGTCGGAAGATACGAGGTGACCGCTGAATACCAAGGGATCACTTCAGATTTTACACTCGTTGTTGTCGAACCAGGGGAAGTAGAGTCGGTTGAGATCGAACCAGGGACAGATCAAACGATAGATGCCGGTGAAACGAAACAATTCAGTGCGAAGGCATATGATGGATCAGGTAATCTGATCACCGACTACGACACTGATTTCTATTGGAAGAACGCAAACGGAACTGGACTTTTCAACGAAGAGAAAGCCGGAGAATACGAAGTGACCGCAACTTACCGAGGATTTACATCTGCTCCTACCAACGTTACGGTATCACCAGGGGAAGTAGAGTCTATAGATATCTCCCCTGATACATCTAAAACCATCACAGCAGGAGAGACAATAAACTTCTCGGCAGAGGCTTTCGATGAATATGAGAATTTGATAACAGATATAGACTTCAATTGGACTAATACCGATGAGTACGGTTTATTCAACGAAACTACCACAGGTATCTATGAAATTAGAACTTCTTATAACGATATCTCCTCTAAAAATGTGACTGTGAGGGTTGAATCCGCCGATGTAGCATCTTTTGAGATCACAGTAGAAAACGTTACTTCTGACGAAGAGATCGTTATAGATATCACGGACGCTAAAGACGGATACGAAAATGAGTGTGAAGGGATTTATCATGTACATATCATCATAAAAGATAGTGAAGGAGTCGTTATTTATGACGAAGAAATAGAACTCGAATTTATAGTAGGTAGAGCCGAACATATACCTGGGAACTTACCTCCAAATGCAGGTGAATACATCTTTGAGGTTTATATAGACGGGATAGCTGAAACCAGCAGTTCTATCATAGATCCATCTTATCCTTACTATATCAATATAACACCAGAAGTATCAGAGATAAAAGCAGGAGAGACTATAGACTTCTCTGCAGAGGTATATGATAGATACGATAACCAGATCGAGTATGATGATGCAGAGTTTGAGTGGAGTAACACAGACGAGAATGGTCTATTCTACGAAGAGAATGTTGGAAAATATGAGATCACAGCTGAATACCAGGGTATAACTTCAGAGGCTATTACCGTAACTGTTGAACCGGCAGCCGTGTATCAAGTAGTTATATCTCCTGGGGAAACGGAGATAGTAAGGGCTGGAACCGAACTAGAGTTCTCCGCTGAAGCCTATGACGAGTATGATAATTTAATAACAGACTATGACACCGAGTTCTATTGGAGGAACGCAGACGGACTTGGATTCTTCAACGAAGAGAAAACCGGTGAATACGAAGTAACAGCAACATATAGAGACGTTACCTCTGAACCTACTACAGTTACTGTACGACCACTCGAAGTACACTCGGTCACTATCTCCCCTGACACGCCCCAAACTATCAAAGCCGGAGAGACTATAGACTTTTCAGCGAGCGTATATGATGAATATGGTAATCTGATAGAGGATGACGATACGGAGTTTACCTGGGTGAATGCTGATAGAAACGGTCTTTTTGATGAAAAGGAGGTTGGAAGATACGAGATCGTTGCGGCTTATCAAGGACTTGCTTCAGCTCCTACAACGGTAAATGTAGAACCAGGAGAGGCCGACCGCTTAGTTATAACTCCTGATAGTTCCAACATCACTGCAGGAGATATACGGACTTACACCGCCATGGCTTACGATCAGTACGGTAATGAAAAAGGAGAAGTCACAGGAGAAACAGAATGGTCTATAGATACAGGAGCTGGAGGCAGTTGGGTAAACAACGCTTATTATTCGTCGGAATTTGTTGGAAATTGGAACATAACCGGTACATACGAAGGGCTTATGGATACAGTAACACTCACAGTTGAGTCAGGAGATGTAGCTCAGATCGAGATAACATCTTCTGATTCTGCCATGGATGCGGGCAGCACGAAGAATTACACCGCCACCGCTTATGATCGTTTTGGTAATGAGATAGGCGAAGTCACCAAAAGGACAGAATGGTCAATAGATGAAGGAGCGGGTGGCAGTTGGGACAATAATAGATACACATCAGAATTTCAAGGGACCTGGACCGTGACAGGAGAGTATGCTGGGTTGATGAAAACGGTAACACTCACCGTTGAGCCAGGAGATGCAGATCATGTCCTGATATCCCCTGAAGATACGATCACTGTTTCAAAGGAAGATACATTACAATTCACTGCGCAGGTATACGATTATCATGGTAATTTGATAACCGATGATGTCAGCGACTTCAGTTGGAATAATGCCGATGAAGGGCTGTTCCATAAAACAGAAGTAGGAGAATACGGAGTGACCGCTGCTTTTAATGGCGTCACTTCAAGTTCAACAGATGTAATCGTTGGTGAAGCTTCTTTTGAGATCGAGATCACCGATCATGATAAAAAGATAGATGCCGGCGATAGAGTCGTGATAGAATATAAGGTATCGAATACCGGTGACGTAGAAGGCGCCCAGGATATAGTGTTAACTGTGGATGGGGAAGAAAAAAAGGTTCGCGAGGTCATTTTGGGTGCCGACGAAGTCTTTTATGGTGTATTCACTTTGAGGATAAACGAGGTAGGAGAATCCGAGGTAGAGGTCGCTAGTGGACAATTTACCGACACAGCGTATTTAGACATAGAAGAAGACGAGTCAAGGACTTGGAGACCAGGAATGTTTGTAGTGATATCTGTGTTGTTGGCTTTACTGATCATCTTGGTTGCGATATGGTTGTTCAGGGATAGTGAAAAAGAGGATCAAGAAAAAGAGGATCTGACAGAGTTGGACAGCGCTACTGAAACAAATAACGAGGAAGAAAAATATATGTCTACTTTAGAACGCAGAGCCGAGTTAGAGTCCCTTAAAGAGGACCTCGAGAACTTAAACTCCGAGGCAAAGGAGATGATAGAGGAGGATCGAAGAGTATTTCGATCCACTCAAAAGTCTAACAAGAAAGGTTAAATAATGAAAAGAAGTTTTCGTAGGTAGGAGTTAGCCATGGAAAAAATAGCCCTATTTGTTATTGTTTTTTTACTGATAGCCCCTATAGGAATCAATCAGGGACATTCTTCTAACACCGTATCTGACGAAGCAACACTTGGAACTGGTGGATCGACATCCACCTTTGAAGAGTATAGGCGGGATGGATCAGAAAACCGAATTGATATACCTACTTGGATGATAGATACAACTTGGACCTATCACGAAGATTTTTGGGTAAATGAAACACCAGGCACTGGTCCTCTGAAAAATATGACCATGGAAAAGCAGTTGACGTATACAGTATCGTCTATAGAATATGTAGACATATCGGGTGTAGATACACCAGTATACAACGTTACCTTTGAAGGTGAAATACCCAAAGGGGAAGGTACTTTTGAACCGGAAATGATCGACGAACCGGTCAATTTTACAGTGGAAAGAGGCAACACTACTGGATACATCCTTCAGAGGATGGACGATCTTGGGGTCGTTGCAGAATTCGAACACATGTTTTATGAATTGAACATAACAGATATTGAAGGTTTTCCGCCTATTTTAATCGACAACATCAACAATTATGTCCACGAACCAGTGGTAGAATACTATGATTTTCCGTTGACTCCTGAAAGACAATTTTGGGCAAATAATACGATAAATACAGGTGGATATGACGAGATCTATGTTGAGGGAGAAGAGGGGGATATAAGAAATCACAGTTATGAAGAAGATTATAATCGATCCGTCGAAGTGTCTGAAGAAGCTTTTACTGTAGAAGTCCCTTCGGGATCATATGAAACATCTCTTATACATGAAACTTTTGAAGTCGATGTAACAGGGGAGGAAGAGGATAGTGATGGTGAATGGGAAGAGCAGTCTTGGGAGGATGGTGGCTTCCGTAAGAGATATTACAACAGGGAAGTGCAGAACTATGTGAAGCAGGTGTATAACACTAGTGAGGAAGCACCCTGCGTGGATTGGATCAGAGTTTTAGAAGGTTATGAAGTACCAGATAATCCAAATTCTTTATCTATAGAACCATCTCACGCTGCGGTCGGAGAGACCGTTACTATCGTTGGTAATTTTCCGGAGCATGAAGACGAAGATTTTACATTGAAAATACCGATGGGAGATGTCGATATATCAACACAAGCGGATTCCTCAGGATATTTTTCGGAGGAATTTGAGGTGCCGCTCATCGAAGATAATACGCCCTCACCTGGAAGTTTTGGTAGTGTAGGCGTGATCGCACAGATGGACGATGCGCCGGAAAGTGTTTACCACGTAGCAACATTATCTATTATCGAGGGTCCTATCAGACCGTTGGATCCTGTACCAGAGGACGGAGCTAAAGATATTGATACCGAGTTGGACTTGAGTGTTGAAGTAGATCATCACGAAGAAGGATCATTGGATGTGAAATTCTATGATGCGGCCGATGACAGTTTGATAGGATCGGATAGCGTGGAGGCGGGCACCCGTGCTTATACCTCATGGGATGAACTTGAACAGGGCACTACCTACGGATGGTACGCGGAAGCCGACGATGGAGAATTCATCAGTAAGTCCGAAGTGTGGAAATTTACTACTTTCTCGGAGAACACACTAACTATAAATATCGAAGGCGAGGGCTCTACGGATCCCCCTGAAGGCACTCATCCTTATGATGAAGGAGAAGAGGTGGTAGTGACCGCTACACCGGCCGATGGATGGTATTTTGAAGAGTGGACGGGGGATCATGAAGGTACAGATGAAGAGATAACAATAATCATGGACGAAGACAAAGAGATAACGGCCAATTTTGAGTCTCACTTCTATACTCTTACCATCGATGCCGTTGGAAACGGCTCGGTTGAAGTCGATGGTATGGAAGTAGATACTCCATACGAAGAAGAATATGAACATGGAACGGAAGTTGAGATCGAGGCAGTTCCAGATGATGGTTGGTACTTCGATATATGGACCGGTGATCATGAAGAGATAGACAAAGAGATAACCATTACTATGGATGGTGAAAAGGATCTCACCGCTAAATTCGGAGAACTCTTAGATCATTTGCTCACCATAGACATAGAAGGTGAAGGTACTACGGTTCCTCGAAGGGGTCGTCATCCTTATAACGACGGTGAAGATGTTACGATAGCAGCGACGCCAGATCAAGGATGGTTCTTCAGTAACTGGACCGGGGATCACCCCGAGGGTGAAGAGGAAAACAAGACCATCAATATCACCATGGACGATAACAAAACGGTAACGGCTCACTTTGGGATACATAGGTACGAACTCATAATAGATATTCAAGGCGAAGGAAACACTGATCCCGAGGAAGGCGTCCATACCTATGAATATGGAACAGAGATCGATATAACAGCTATTCCTGAAGTAGGATGGTTCTTCAACTATTGGTCTGGTGACACTAGTAATATTACAGAAGGTGCTGTGACCAATCCTGAGATAATCGTTACTGTTACAGGAGACATGGAACTAACAGCGCACTTCGAGGAAGGCCCCTTTCCACCGGTAGATCCATATCCTGAAGATGAGAGTGTAGATGTAAGTGTGGCACCGAGATTGAGTGTTTATGTGGAACACGAGCTTGAAGAAGACATAGATGTTACTTTTTACGATGCTTCCAACGATAGAATTTTAGGTACGGAGGAAAATATAGAAAGTGGAAGTCATGCCGAGATCATCTGGGATGGTCTTGATCACGGTAAAGTTTACCAATGGTATGCGCGCTCCCGCGATGGAAGATATACTGCCACTTCAGAAACCTGGAATTTTACTACAACTGGATTACATAATTTGACCATAGATGTAGAAGGTGAAGGCAGCACAGTTCCCTCTAGAGGTACACATCGTTATGTGCCCGGAGAAAATGTATCTATAGAAGCTATACCTGATATAGGGTGGTACTTCTCTGGATGGACAGGCGATCATGAGAGTACAGAGGACGAGATAAACATAACCATGGACCAAGACAAATACATAACGGCTAACTTCGAAGAGTATGTAACTTTGACCGTGACTGGAGATGGAGAAGGATCTATCGAAGTCGATGGTGAGGAAAAAGCGCTTCCTTATTTTGAAAGATATCGACAGGGTTCAGTGATAACGATAGAAGCCATCTCTGAAGATAGTTGGTACTTCTCTGGATGGACAGGCGATCATGAGGGTACAGAGGACGAGATAAACATGACCATGGACGCCGACAAGAGTGTGCAGGCGAACTTTGAAGAGTATTTTACACTGGAAGTACGGGAAATAACTGGTGAAGGAACAGTTGATGTGGACGGTGAAATGATAGAAGTGCCGTTCGAGAGAAAATATGTCCGAGGAGAAGAAGTTGAGTTACAAGCCGTCCCAGAAGAAGGCTGGGCCTTTGTTGATTGGGACGGAATCGATGCTGAGGATAACGAGACGGAGCTGGAGATGAGTGAGGACATCATGGTAAAGAACGTTCTGTTCAAAGAGTATTTTACTTTAGAAATTCAGGAGATATCGGGGGAAGGAACAGTGTATATGGATGGTGAAATGATAGAAGTGCCGTTCGAGAGAAAATATATCCAAGGAGAAGAAGTTGAGTTACAAGCCGTCCCAGAAGAAGGCTGGACCTTTGTTGAATGGGATGGAGATCATCCTTTATCGGCGGAAGTGATCACTATAACCATGGACGACGATAAGACTTTGCAGGCCTTCTTTGAAATTATAGAGGACGACTATGTGCTTAATTTAAATATAGAAGGAGAGGGTAGTGTTTCCATTTCGGAAGGCACTCACACCTTCGAACCTGGAGAGCAAGTTATTCTCATAGCTAAAGCGGAAGATGGTTGGGAATTTACTAGGTGGACCGGAGATCACTTTGGAATCGAACACGAGATCACCATAACAATGTACGATGATAAAGATATTACGGCACATTTCCAAGAGATGGAGAAAGAGCCGGCACATTTTGAAATCGAAGTGACCCACTACAATGGAGAGGTCAAAGAAGGTGAAAAGGTGGTAGTACATTATACTGTAAAAAATACAGGTGAAGTTGGAGATACTCAATATATAAGGCTCAAAGCGGATGGAGAAACCGTCGGTATTTATAGAGGATTAGATCTAGATCCAAACGAATCATACAATGGTACCTTGGAGTGGGAAACAGATAGAGCAGGAGAATACGAGATCACCCTAGATAGTGCGGATTCGTCGATCAGGATCGGCACGGTGACAGTCGAAGAACAAAAAATTCTTCCTGTGCCATTATGGTCGATACTTCTAATATTGATGATAGTAGCCGTGGCCCTTGTGATCATGGTTAAGAAAGGTATGATCTTAAAGGATGAAGATTTCAAAACGTCATTAAAGGATTTCGAAGAAGAGGAAAACATCAATGATGAGGATGCTGAGAGTGTAGACGTATTAAATGAGAAAATTTCCAAATATGAAAAATATTTGGAGAGGTCAGAATCCCTCGAAGAAGAAAAAGAATTATTGAAAAGTAAGTTGAGAGATGGTGAAGTAGACCAGGAGTCCTATGATGAATCCATCCGATCCATAAGGTCTGAAAAGACTGAGGTCCAAGAGAAACTAGATGAGCTTACAGATGAGATCAGCTATGAGAAATACGAGAGGTCGTTTTGATCGATCGGATAAAAACGCTTTTTTGTAGGTAATCATAACAAGCCCTAATAGGGAGAATTTTTTTATAGTCCAAGCGTTTCCTATTGACTCGATAGTCATGAGCAAATTTGTTTATTCTTTTGATGAAGGAAATGCAGACATGAAAGAAGTATTAGGAGGCAAAGGCTCAAATCTTGCCGAGATGACCTCCATAGGATTGAACGTACCCCCAGGCTTCACGGTAACTACTGAAGCTTGTTTGGAATTTTTGGAAAAGAAGGTATTGCCCGACGAAGTAAATGAACAGATGAAAGAATACATGAAAATATTGGAAGAGAAGATGGGGCAGAATTTCGGCGATCCAGATGATCCTCTGCTCGTCTCTGTTAGGTCCGGTGCAGCAGTATCGATGCCCGGTATGATGGATACTATACTGAACCTAGGATTGAACGAAAAAACACTCCAGGGTTTAATTAAAAAAACGGATGAAAGGTTTGCTTATGACAGTTATAGACGTTTCATAAATATGTTCGGTGAAGTGGTTAGAGGCATACCTCACAGTGAATTTGAAAAGATGATGAATCAAGTGAAAGATAAACGGAACGCTGAAAAAGACGTAGATCTAGATGCCGAAGGCCTCAAAGAAGTTACTGAAAAGTATAAAAAATTAGTCGGTGACATACCTTCCGATCCCTGGGATCAACTCATCGAGGCGACTAAAGCGGTATTTGCATCTTGGGATAACAGAAGGGCTATCCGATACCGTGAGCTAAACGATCTTTCACACGACATGGGTACTGCAGTCAATGTGCAGACCATGGTATATGGAAACACAGGAGATGATTCGGGAAGCGGTGTTGCTTTCACTAGAGATCCGTCTACGGGTGAGAACCAACTTTATGGCGAATTTCTACGTAACGCTCAGGGTGAAGACGTCGTAGCAGGTATAAGAACGCCTCTCGACATATCTGAGCTGAATGAATTGTGGCCTGATATATATGAGGAATTAGAAGATGTTTGTAAGATCCTCGAACAAAAATATAAGGATATGCAAGATCTTGAATTCACAATCGAAGAAAGAGAACTATATATACTTCAAACACGGACTGGTAAAAGAACTCCTAACGCAGCCGTAAAGATAGCCCATGATATGCATGATGAAGGGATAATAAGTAAGAAAGAAGCCATCATGAGGATTGAAGGAGATCAGGTCGAAAAGATCCTTCATAAAAGGATAGATCCTGACGCGGAAATAGATAAATTAACTCAAGGCTTAAATGCTTCACCAGGTGCGGCTTCCGGAAAAGTCGTTTTTGACTCTGATGAGGCGGAGAAAAGAGGAGCTGAGGATGAAGCGGTCATACTTGTCAGGCCGGAAACCACCCCTGACGATATTCACGGATTAGCTGCGGCTCAGGGCGTTCTTACCAGCAGAGGAGGTATGACTAGTCACGCCGCCGTGGTCGCGAGAGGCATGGGTGAACCTTGTGTAGCCGGTGCCGAAGAGATAGATATAGATCTACAAAATGAGTCCTTTGAAGTGAACGGAAGAAAGGTTCAAAAGAACGATTTGATCACCATAGACGGAACCACAGGAAATGTTATTTTGGGAGAAGCACCGTTGATCGATCCCGAATTCTCTAAAGAATTCGAAAAACTTTTAGGATGGGCGGACGAAATAAGAAAGATGGGTGTCTGGACCAACGCCGATACCCCTAAAGATGCAGAACAGGCACTAGAATTCGGTGCCGAAGGCATCGGCCTTTGCAGGACGGAACACATGTTTTTTGAACCCGGAAGATTAGAAGTGGTCCATGAGATGATAATCGCTGAAAAAGATGAGCAAAGAAAAAAAGCTCTAGATGAACTACTGCCGATGCAGAAAAAAGACTTCAAAGAATTGTTCAGAGTAATGGCCGGTCTGCCGCTAACTATAAGATTACTAGACCCACCTCTGCACGAGTTCGCTCCTACAGATAGGAGATCTCAGAAAGAACTTGCAAAGAAGATGGATACGGATATCGAAACCATCAAAAAGAGAGTTGGCCGTTTGAAGGAGGCGAATCCCATGTTAGGACACCGTGGCTGTCGTCTTGGTATCACATATCCTGAGATATACCAGATGCAGGTCAAAGCTATACTCGAAGCGGCTTTAGAAGTTAAAAAGGAAGGCAAAGAAGTCATTCCCAATATAATGATACCCCTTGCAGGTGATGTCAACGAAGTCAAAAACATAAAAGAAAAGGTAGTGAAACCTGTGCACGATGAATTCTTTGCGGATAATGAAGAACTAGACTATAAAGTGGGGACGATGATCGAGATACCTAGAGCATCGCTGACAGCAGATAAGATCGCTGAAGAAGCCGAATTCTTCTCTTTTGGAACAAACGACCTGACTCAGATGGCCCTGGGATTCAGTAGGGATGACGTAGGTACTTTTGTTCCCAACTATTTGGACGAAGGTGTGTTGGACGAAGACCCATTCCAAGTCTTGGACCAAGAAGGTATAGGAGAATTGGTTGAGATGGGAACGAAGAGGGGAAGAAAAACAAAAAAGGATCTCTCAGTGGGTATATGTGGTGAGCACGGTGGAGAACCTTCTTCGGTAAAGTTCTGTTATAAGTCAGATCTGGACTATGTGAGTTGCTCCCCATTTCGTGTCCCAGTCGCAAAGATCGCTGCGGCTCAAGCGGTGATAGAAGAAGAGATGTAATCGAACAAAAATTTAGTCGCTGGGTTTAGCGTCTGAATTTTCTTTGGCGGGTTTTTTAAAACGCTTATGGGTTTGTCG
>PUNG01000046.1 GCA_003551675.1 Thermoplasmata archaeon | reverse complement strand
CCCTATCGTTCAGATTCATACTCTGGATGAGTCCTGGCAATCCTAGAAAATGATCTCCGTGAAAATGAGTAACAAATATCCTTTTAATATCCATGAATGATATCGATGATTGGATGAACTGGCGCTGGGTACCTTCACCACAGTCGAAGAGGATCACTTCGCTCTGGTATTTTACCGCTATAGCCGGTACATTCCTCTTAGGCGAAGGATAACTACCTCCGGCTCCCAAAAATACTATTTTCATATAAGCATCAGATTGTCGGGTTTTATATAAATGGTTTTTGAAAGAATATTTCACATTTTCATCGAACCCCATGAGGATGATTTATATATGTAGGATTTAATTGACCAATTATAGGTGGTACGCTGGAAAAAGAACCAAACGGAGATGAAGAAAAAGGAGACGAACTACGAAGAAAATTGATGGACAGCCTCTTAGAAGGTAAACGTATGGAGGCCTATGCGGAACATAGAACAGAGGATATGAATCATTGTCACCTATGCGAAAGGATCGCCTATAAGAAGCTTCGTGGAAAAGAGGTCGGCCAGAAATGGATCTGTATAGACTGTCTTAAAAAGCTGAAAGAGATACTTGACACCCTAGATGAGTGGGAGGAAGAAGTAGCTATGGGTGAGGAGATGAAAGACCAGCTTGACGAAAATCTAGGATTGTAATATTGAATAGATAGAGGTGATCCGACTACGTGACATATTATGAACATCCTCTGGTGAAAGATGGGGCCATCGAGAAAAGAGATTATCAGATAAATATCGCAGATGTAGCTAAGGAAGTATCGACACTTGTGGTGATCCCGACAGGCATGGGAAAGACCATAATCGCTTTCCTAGTCATGGCAGATGTAAAATATAAAAATCCGGATGGCAAGATACTTTTTCTCGCACCGACGAAACCACTGGTGGATCAACATGCCCGGGATATAGAAGACTTGTTAGAACTAGATAAACCAGAAGTATTCACTGGAGATGTTAAACCCGATACCCGAGAAGAGTTATGGAAAGAAACTGATATCATAGTATCTACGCCGCAGGTTATAAGGAATGACCTAATGGCTCACCGCATCTCTTTAGATGATGTATCTATGATTGTATTCGATGAGGCTCATCGCGCAGTAGGTGGATATTCATACGTTTATATAGCTGAGCAGTACAAAAAAAGAGATGGATTGGTACTGGGATTAACAGCATCACCTGGCAGTGAAACGGAACATATAACCTCCGTCTGCGAAACCTTGGAGATCGATAATGTAGAGATCAGAACAAAATACGACCCTGACGTTGTGAATTATGTCCAGACTATGGATATCAAGTGGATAGACGTTAAATTACCTAAAGAACACAGAAGGATAGTGGATAGGTTAAAAGATATCTTAAAAAAAGATATCAAGAATTTACAAAGATATGGTTTCCTGAAGAACGAGAACCCTAAAAGAATTTCCCGGAAAAAGATAATCGAGGCCAGCAATCAGATACAGGGGCGACTACATTCCGGTGGTGATCCAAAGTTATACAATGCTGCAAGCATAGTGGCATCCGCTTTAAAGATCGACCATGCTATCGACCAAGCGGAGACCCAGGGTCCGGAAGTATTGAATGATTACTTGGATAAGTTGAAGAACGAGGCCGAATCTAGAGGAGGTTCTAAAGCTGCCAAGAGGTTGATGAACTCCAAAGAGATGAACGAGGTCCTTGCTCTTTTGAAGGATTTCGATGAAGTACATCCAAAGATACCGAAAACCGTAGAAGTAGTCAAAAAACAACTTAGACGAAAACCGGATTCAAGGATCATAGTATTCACCAATTATCGGAACACTGCCCAGAGGTTGACGAGGGTCCTTGCAGAAAAACAAGACCTGAAACCCATAAGGTTCGTTGGTCAAGCTGATAAAGAAGGTGATAAAGGACTGAAGCAGAAAGATCAACTAGAAGTTTTACGAAGATTTAAAGAGGGTACATACAACGTATTGGTAGCTACGAGTGTTGGTGAAGAAGGATTGGATATACCCGCTACTGATCTAGTGGTTTTTTATGAGCCTGTCCCATCCGAGATCAGAACGATACAGCGGAGAGGGAGAACAGCTCGGGAACGCAGGGGAAATGTAGCGATATTGATCACCAAAAATACCCGGGATGAAGCATATTACTGGGCTAGTAAAAACAGAGAAAAAAAGATGACTAGGAATCTAAAAGTACTAAAAAAGGGTCTTAGTGATGAAGTACGGGTAGGGGAGTCTATGAGGAAAAGAGAAAAAGAATTTAGTGTAGTGAAAAAGAAAAGTAAGAAGCAGCTCTCTAGAGAACGGGATAGGATAGAATCGATCAATAAAAACCAGAGGTCTCTCATGGACTTTGAAAATGGGACAGGTGAGGAAACGGAAGAGGATGAAAATAGTGGTGTTAAAACAATAACTATTGACACGCGCGAGCAGAACAGTAGAGTTGCTACAGAGTTATCAAAGAAAGGTATAAGGATCGAAACTTCTCAGCTAACGACTGGAGATTATATCATATCAGAGGATACCGCCATCGAAAGAAAATCAGTGGAGGACTTCCTGGAATCGCTTATCGACGGCAGACTATTTTCACAGGTTAAGACCTTGAAAGAACAGTATATGAATCCCGTGATGATATTAGAGGGAGAAGGCCTTCATCACAAGCGGAACATAAGCGATAACGCGGTCTATGGAGCTCTAGCTTCTCTAGTTTCTGATTTTGGTTTACCTATAATTTCAACTAAAAACGAGGAGGAAACGGCTTCTTTGATCAATGCTATGGTCTCTAGGAAGAAAGGCATTAAAGGTACTAGGTCAGTGAGAAAAGACAAGGCATCTATGTCGACCTTTGACCAAAAAAAGTTCATAATAGAGGGATTGCCGTCTATATCGGGGACTCTTGCGGAGAGGTTGTTGGATCACTTTGGGAGTGTTAGAGCGGTTTTCGAGGCAGACATCGAAGCCCTTCAAAATGTGAAAGGTATCGGTCCAGAAACCGCTGAAAAGATCATCAAAGTGCTAGACGAAGAGACCCGATAGTATCAACCGTAAAATACAATACGACAATGTCACATGGTTCTAAATGGTGTTTTATTATGAGCAGGAGATGGACAGGTCCCATGGAGCATAAAAGTAAGTACGTTTACAAGATCCCGAAGGGTTATAAAAAAGGGATGAGGGTTGATGGTTGGATATTTTCTGATGATGAATTGATAGAATCTATAAAGAATGATAATGCCCCAGAGCAGGTGGCGAATGTTGCTACCCTGCCAGGTATTGTAGGTCCTTCTAAAGCTATGCCCGATATCCACTGGGGTTATGGATTCCCGATAGGTGGAGTCGCAGCACTAGATGCTGAAGAGGGGGTGATCTCACCTGGTGGTGTGGGTTACGATATAAATTGTGGGGTCCGATTGGTCCGGACCGACCTCCAGAAAGAAGATGTCAGCGGCAATATTAAATCTCTTGTGAACAAGATGTTCGACAATGTACCTGCAGGTGTCGGTCGAAAGAGTAAGGTAAGATTGAAGACCGGAGAACTTGAGACTGTCCTTGATCACGGTGTAGAGTGGGCTGTAGAAGAAGGATACGGTTGGGAGGAAGACCTGAAACGGATAGAAGATAACGGGAGACTTGAAGGAGCAGATTCAGATAATGTCAGCCAGAAAGCAAAAGATAGAGGTGCTCCTCAGCTTGGCACGTTAGGTGGTGGAAATCATTTCCTGGAGATCCAGAAAGTGGATAAGATATTCGATAAAGAAGCCGCTGAAGCTCTTGACATCGAAGAGGGTATGGTTACGACCATGATCCATACAGGTTCTCGAGGATGTGGCCACCAGATAGCTACAGATCACATCCGGAGGATGGAAAAAGCTGTGAGAAAATATGATATCGATCTACCAGATAAGCAGTTGGCATGCGCACCATTCGATTCACCAGAAGGTCGTGATTATTTCGCAGCTATGAACTGTGGGGCCAATTATGCATGGACGAACCGTCAACTGATCTTACATTGGGTTAGGGAGAGTTTTG
>PUNG01000034.1 GCA_003551675.1 Thermoplasmata archaeon | reverse complement strand
TACTGGCTATGTTGGTGCTGGGCAGCGTAATAATGACGGGATGTATAGGAAACGGTGGTACCGAAGAAGTTAGAGTCGAAGGTTCTTCAACTGTTTTACCAATAGCTCAATCCGCTGCTGAAGAATTCAATGACGAACACGACGATATCAGAGTAACTGTTAGCGGCGGTGGGTCCGGTTATGGGATCAGTGGCATTATTGAAGGCACGATAGAAATCGGTATGGCGAGTAGGAGCATAAGAGAAGAAGAAAAAGAAGATGTTCCGGACGTGAAGGAACACACTGTCGGTAAAGACGGTTTAGCAGTGATCGTCAGTGAGACTCTTCATGATGAGGGACTCACAGAATTGACTCAGGATGAGGTCAGAAAGATATACTCTGGCAAGATCACGAACTGGGAAGAGGTAGGAGGACCCGACGAGGACACATACATCGTAGAAAGAGCCGATACTTCTGGAACTTATGGGGTATTCATGGATGTTATGGATCTAGAAGATACCGCTGCAGATTCAACACAGCAGGAGAATTCAGATGTGAGAAGAACTGTAGCAGGATCTGATTATGCTATAGGTTACGTGGGTCTTGGATACATACAAGATGACGCTCCAGCAGTAAAATTGGACGGTGTTGAACCAACCTTTGAGAACGTTGCAGATGGAAGCTATCCACTTTTCAGAGAACTGTACTTTTACACTAACGGAGAACCAGAGGGAGCGACAGCAGAGTTCATAGATTTTGTTATGAGTGAAAGAGGACAAGAGATAGTTGAAGAAGCTGGCTTTGTGCCTGTAGATGCCTAAAAACAATTAAAAAGGGGGAGGCTGCTGAGATGATCCCAAGAAGACTGAAAGAAAGGTTGATCAAGTCTATGTTTTTTGGGATCGCAGCCTTCTCTATCTTGATCATTTTTTTCATCTTCGTATTTCTTTTCTACGAGGCCTATCCCGCGATCAGAGAATTCGGTTCTGAATTATTCACTTCAACCTCTTGGAACGTTAGAAGAGAAGAGTTCGGTCTTTTACCCGCAATTTACGGCTCAGTCTTTGTGACGATCGGTGCTCTGTTGGTCTCGGTACCTCTTGGGATTGGTGCTGCAGTTTACTTATCGGAGATTGCACCTAATAAAGTGAGGATGGTTCTAAAGCCGGTCATAGAGCTCCTGGCCGGTATACCTAGTATAGTTTACGGTTTTGTTGGGGCTGTGATACTCGGAAGGTACCTTTCGAACACATTCAATCTAAGAGGGATACACTCCTTTTTAGCGGCCATGATAATCCTTGGTATCATGGCTTTACCGATAATCGTGAGTATGGCAGATGATGCCATGAAATCCGTTCCTAGGGATCTGAAAGACGCTAGTCTTGCTCTAGGAGCCACAAGATGGCAAACGATAAGAAGAGTAACTATACCTAGTGCGATCTCAGGGATATCTAGTGGAGTGATAATGGGGATGGGTAGAGCAATAGGTGAGACCATGGCGGTTATGTTGATAGTAGGCGGTGTCATGAAACTCCCGGTTCCTTTCTACAACGCCTTTGACACCGGTAATACACTCACTGCACTAATAGCAGTGCAGATGGGAGAAGCTCATGGTATCATAATCAATGTTCTATTCACCGCAGGAGTGATGTTATTTGTTGTTGTAGCTGCAACGAGTATAATTTCAGACATATTACAAAAAAGGACAAAAGATCGATTCGAGGGGAAAACATGAGTGTTAAAAAATTATTATCGATCTGGATTTTAGTCGTTTCTAGCCTCGTTGCGATTTATGGATTTTGGGGACTCTATACTAGATCAACAATTACCTATTGGAGATTACTCGGTGCAATGCTATTATTGGCTTTTTCCTGCCATCTTTCGAGTGTTCATCATTATATTACGACGAAAAATAAGAAAAACTTCACGATGATATTCTACGGATCGATAGTGATCATATTCGCTGCTGGAACTTTTTATATTCCTGATCTATTGGATTTAAGAGAATGGGGTATATACGCAAGGATACCGAACCACTTTTTCTTCTCTTTATTCATGTTAATTTTTGGTGTTGTAGGTGGGTATCTCAGTTTTAGACCATTTTACGATTACAGTAAAGAAGGTCAACAGATGGGGGGCTATTATCTCTTGCACATAAGCATACTGTTGACCATACTTCCTTTAGCTTTGATAATCTTCAACATTTTTTCACGTGGAGTGGCAGGGATAACATGGGAGTTTTTAACCCAAGATGTCAGAGCGATGGGGGAGGAAGGGGGTGTTTTCCCTGCAATTCTAGGGACTTTAGCCCTGGTTTCACTCACTGGCATAATAGTCGTTCCTCTAGGGGTTGGAACCGCCATATACCTTTCAGAATATGCTGAAGAGGGTCTAGTTGTAAGGATAATCAGGACAGCGGTCAATATTCTTCAAGGTACTCCTTCAATAGTACACGGTTTGTTTGGTTATGCTTTTTTCGTTTTATTACTTTTCGACGGGCAAAAATCTCTTCTAGCAGGAGCGTTGACTTTGGCTATACTCACTCTCCCGATAGTGACCCGATCGGCAGAGGAAGCCATAAAAGCAGTACCCAGTGAATTAAGAGATGCTAGTTTAGCGATGGGCGCAACAAAATGGCAGACCATCAAGAAAGTGGTTTTGCCACCTTCTATACCTGGGATATTGACAGGAACTGTTCTAGGTTTGGGAAGAGCTGCTGGGGAGACCGCCCCTATAATGTTTACCGCGGTTTATTTCACTGGTGCGGGAACACCATCCAGCTTGTTTAGACCTATTCAGGCCTTGACATATCATCTTCTCCAACTCTACAGGCTGATGGGTTATAGACAAGTGGATCAACAGGCATGGGCTACCGCTTTACTTCTTATATTTATTGTCCTTGGTATAAATGCAACTGCGATAATATTAAGAGAAAAATTTAGACAGAGGTTCTGATATCATGTTAGCGAAAATCAAAGAAGTCTTGAAAGAAGATAAGAAATGTGAAAGAAAAGAGCTACCGAAAGACATCAAGATGAGAGTTGAAGATTTCGATCTATGGTATGACAAGAATCAAGCATTGAAATCAGTTAATTTAGACATACTAAAAAACGAAATAACAGCTATAATCGGTCCATCAGGTTGTGGAAAATCCACGTTACTGAGATCTTTGAACAGGATGAACGATACGATCCCTTCCGCTCGAACTGAAGGGGAAATATGGTTAGAGGGATACAACATCTACGATGGGAATACAGATTGCGTGGACATTAGAAGAAAAATCGGTATGGTGTTTCAGAAGCCAAACCCATTTCCTTTTTCCATAGAAAACAATGTTTTTTACGGATGTGAAGTGAACGATATGGATGTGGACAAAGAGGAGACAGTAGAAAGATGTTTGAAAGATGCAGCTTTATGGGAGGAAGTGCAAGATCGATTAGATGAAAATGCGCTGTCGCTTTCAGGAGGACAACAGCAGCGATTATGCATAGCTAGAGCTCTTGCGACTGAACCCGATGTCCTTCTCATGGATGAACCTGCATCAGCATTAGATCCTATAGCAACAGCGAAGATCGAGGACCTTATAGATGATCTGAAAAAGAATTATACTGTAGTTATAGTCACTCACAGTATGCAGCAGGCGGCACGTGTCAGCGATTACACAGCTTACATGTATTTGGGAGAGTTGATCGAATTTGACGAAACAGAACAGATATTTGAAAATCCTGAAAAAGAAAGTACTGAAAAATATATTACTGGAAGGTTTGGATGATAACATGAGTGAAGAAAAAGAAGTAAGAAAATCTTATCAGCAGGAATTGAGAGAATTGAAAGAGATGGTCGAAGATATGGGTGATCTTTCTACTAAAGCGATATCTTTAGCGGTGGAAAGTCTTGTAGAATTGGACGAAGAGAAGATAGAAAAAGTTAGGGATCTGGATGATGAGATATATGACTACGATAAAAAAATAGAAAAGAAAGCCTTGAATCTTATCGCCTTGCAGGCACCAGTGGCGAAGGATCTTAGGATAATCGGTTCGTCACTACAGATAATAACAGATCTGAATCGTATCAGCAGGTATTCGAAGGACATAGTAAAAGTGACAGAGCGGATGATCGATAAAGGTCATATCAAAAAATTGATCTCGATCCCTCACATGGCAGATATAACCATAGATATGGTTGAACTCTCGGTTGATTCTTTCATGGAAGAGGATGAATCCTATCTCGAGGAGATATACGAAAAAGAGGATATGGTCGATGCCCTCTACGATGAGATCTTTAGAGAAGTCCTCACATATATGATGGAAGACGGAGATTACATAACTCAAGGTACTCAATACGTATTAGTCATAAGATATCTTGAAAGGATTGCCGACCATGCCTGCAATATAATAGATAGAGTAGTTTACATGGAGACCGGTGAAAGAGTGGAGATGGAGACTTGAAAACTTCGAAGGTGGCAACAAAATGAAAACACTACTGATTTCGGATATCCACGGAAATCATGAAGCTCTAAAAACCATTCTGAAAAAAGAAAATTATGACCAGCTATACTGCCTGGGCGACATCGTTGATTACGGTCCTTCAAATCAAAAATGTATAGAATTGATCAGAAAAGAAGCTGACCTTGTCGTTAAAGGAAATCATGATAATGCCGTAGCCCACGGAGTCGATTGTGGATGTGGGTACGAGTTGAAGGATCTTTCCCAAGAAGTAAGAAAGAAAACCGTAAAAGACATAGGTGAAAAGAGTAAGAGATATCTTGCTGAGCTTCCTGTCACCAAAAAAGAAAATGGTTGCTTGTTGACTCACGCCTCTATAGATGATCTATTCAAATATTTAAAACCAGACACACCAGAAAAACAATTTACAGAGTTCAAAGAGATCGATGAAGATTTAATAATACTTGGACACACTCACATCCAAATGGATAGAACGATCTTCGGAAAACGATTTATCAATCCTGGAAGCCTAGGACAACCTAGAGATGAAGATCCTAGAGCGGCCTATGCAGTATTAGAAAATGGTGAAATTGAATTCAAAAAACAAGAATATGACATAGAAAAAGTCATCGAAAATATGAAAGAAAAGGATTACCCAGAAAGAGCTATGAAGATTCTACAAAAAGGAAAAGTTGTTCTCTGATAATCTAAATTTTCATTTGAGGGAATAACTGCCGCCTTCAATCTTGATGGTCTTTCCTTCCGTGAGGGCTTCTGCGACTTTTTTTCTAGCAGATTTCAAGTCATTCCAGAGTGTTTTTCTACAGACGCCCATCTCTCCGGCGGCCTCTTCCTGCGTAAGATTTTCTCTATCCACCAATCTAAGAGCTTCTACTTCCTCTACCTTTAAACTGATAACTGGTCTATCTTCCTCCGTATCAGGAGAGAATACACGCTCATCTGGGATCTTTGCGACCTTTCTTTTGCCCCTTCTGCGCCCTCTTCTCTTGCCTCGTCTTCGTCTTGGCATCTTTTAGACAATCCTCGTACTGAATAATAATAGTTTTCATTCGTTTGGAAAAGAAAATAAAGAAAAAGAATGGTTTTTACTCGGTTAGCTCGTCTAGCCTTTCTTCTACTAGGTCTAGCTCTTCTTCAAGCTGTTCCGCATAGGCTTTCAAGTCTTCTATTTCATCTTCCTCTGTGTATTCGTCGTAGTAAGACTTTTGTGCATCTGTAATCACAGGTGGTCTCCGAACTGGGTGAACTCTCTCTACTGGAACTCTTAAAGGTGCTCTAAAACCTCGTCCTCTACCGCCTCTGAAACCTCTAGCTAGACCTCTTCCGATCCCACGCCCTCTGCCTCTCGCAAGACCGCATCCACCTGCTTTCGTGAAACCCGGGCTAGCGTGACCGGTGCAATGACCGAGTGCTCTTCCCGTCATCGGGCCTAAACCTTCAGGACCTGTTCCGTCTCCTCTTGGCATGTTTATCACATTAATACTAATATGAGAGGAAATATTTAAAGTTTTTCTACATATGAGTAAAAATGAACCGGAAAAAGATTTTTTATATGTGTGCCTTTTTCTAAGTTGTAGATGTCTCAGAGTAAGTTGACCCGAAGAGATCGGGAACATCTGATTTCGATATTCCTCTTAAAAGGACATGAAGAACCGGTCGGTCCTTCAAAGTTAGCGAACAAGATGAACGTAAGCAGGGCGGGAGCACTAAAAAAGATGAGACGATTAGAGAAATATGGTGTTGGAGAATATATACCTGGTGAAGGGTTGACGGTAAACGGTGAAGGGGTGGCGATCATCGAGGATGAGATATTGAATCACCATGCAGTAGAAAATTTTTTTCAGAAGTCTCTAGGTATGGATTTTGAAGACGCCTGCAAAGAAGCCGAGATCTTAGGGTCTAAAATGAGCAAAAAAATGATAGATCAGATAAATATATATTACGGAAAGAAGAAGGAGGCTAGATGTGGTTTGGATTTGGAACCTCCTTTCGAACCAGAGGATATCGAAGAATGTCCTTGGTGTAAAAGATTATTTGATTGAACCACCTTCAATCCTTATAAAGATTGCACTGTTTTCTTTCTCCTGTCTTAAGGTAATGCCTATAATGTTCTATCCATTTTGGCTCATCCGGTGCATCATCTATGAATTCTATGAATCTCTTCAGCTTATCTAACGTGCTTTTACTGATATGATGTTCCAATTCACATGCATCTAACTCCGCTTGTTCTTTCTCTACGCCTATTATGTCTAAAAAATTCGTGATAGTTTCGTGAGATGTCATCATATCCTCAGCTATCTTTTTCCCGGATTCTGTCAACCTTGCGCCCTCGTAGGGTTCATATTCTAGATAATCTTCTTCCTCTAATTTCCTTAACATCTCCGTCACTGAAGGAGGTTTTATGTCTAATTCTGAAGATATATCTCCAGTTTTGGCTATCCCCTTTCTTTTCTCAAGGAGATAGATCACTTCTAGGTATTCTTCTAGGGTTTTTTTCCTCATGCTTTGAACCTCTATCTCAGTCTATGTTATCTGAACAAAAATGAAATAGGTAAGTGTTTTTGGTTGATCTTTTTCATAATTATAGATCCTTCGAACAAACTATTTCTAGTATCGATCTTTATCCTCGTTTTCTCGTCATCTTGGTCCCGCATTCCGGACATTCTTTTTCGTAGCAGGGTCGCCCTCTCTGATGATCCTCTTCATGGCCGCAGTTTGGGCACACACATGTTCCTCCCGGACCTAAACCTTGACCACCTGGCTGTCGACCGCGTCCTCCTTGTTCTGAACCTCTTTCAGTTCCTCTTCCTTTTCCAGATCTCATATTTTTCACCTTTTTTAATCACTCTGTTTACACATATGAGTAAAAATACTTAAACCTTTCTACCCTTTGTAAGAGAAAAAACGAAAAGACTATAGGTGTAAACTCGATACTGTTTTAGGTGCGTCTAAAAATGAAGTCCAACCTAGATTGTATCCCCGTGTTTTCTCAGGCAGGCGTTAGAAGCCAGCAGGATGGCAACCGATGACGAAGAAGTCCAAATAGAGGTTTTAGATGAAGTGATGGCCATACTACGAAAATTGGAACTCAAAGGTAAAAAACCACCTGAGATCGGTAAATACGTTCATCGAGCGGTGAAGGAGATAACTGATACTCAAGATCCTTACAAAAAGATCAAAGAGGAACAGAACGAAGAAGCGTTAAAGATATACCCGAAATTGGAGGAGGAAGTTGAAAGTTCAGATGATAGATTGTTGACCGCAGTCAAAATAGCCATCGCAGGAAACGTTATAGATCTCGGACCTGGACACGAAATAGATCTGGAGGAAGAAGTGGAAGAGGTGTTATCGAAGGAGTTATCGATAGATCACTATGATGAATTTAAGGCAAATTTAGAAAAATCTGAGACTATCTTTTACCTGGGAGATAATGCGGGAGAGATCGTCTTTGACAAGATACTCTTGAGAGAGATGCAGAACAAAGAAATATTCTACTTCGTTAAGGGCGCTCCCAAGATAAACGATGCCATGGCCATAGATGCAAAGAAAGCCGGTATAGACGAATATGCGAAAGTAGACGTGGTCGGTGACGGAAGACCAGGTACCGGTCCTGAGAGAGATTCACCTGAGTTCATCGAGAGGATGAAAAAAGCCGATATGGTTATAAGCAAAGGTATGGGTAATTACGAAGCACTGAGTGAGATTTCAGCGAACATATTCTTTCTTTTAAAAGCGAAGTGTCCTGTGATTGCAGAAGATCTTGGAGTCGAAGTAGGAAATATCATCCTGAAGTAGAACTGATCCTATCCTCGACTTTTTTCCATATTTCCCTTATAGCAAGAGAAACAGGATCATCTTCATCCTCATATTCTACCACTGAAAGAGCCTGCATCTGGGCATCTATAAATACCGTATCATATGATATTTTACCAAGAATCTCGATACCTCTTTTTTCTCCTATCTCTTCTATCTTTTCGGTCATCTCCTCGTTCAGATCCGCCTTGTTGATGACTATCCCTGATCTTATGCCAAAATGGTCCGCCACATCCAATACCCTTTCCATATCGTAGATGCCAGAAACAGTCGGTTCAGTCACCACTAATGCATAATCGGAATCTGTCAAGGAGGCTATAACAGAACAGCCAGTTCCAGGGGCACCGTCTATCAACATATTTGCACTTTTATCGGAAGCGAGTCCTTCAGCATTTTCTCTAACCAGTGTCACAAGTTTACCGCTGTTTTCTTCCGCTATACCGAGCTTTGCGTGCGACATGCCACCGAATCTCGTTTCAGAAATAAACCATTCTCCATTGACAGCTCCCTGTAGGTCAACAGCATCTTCGGGACAGACTATACTGCAGACTCCACATCCCTCGCATTTTAGTTGATCTATACTATATCTTCGCTCTTCTTCCAAGATGATAGAATCGAATCTGCACTGCTGCTTACACAGACCACAATTAGTACACTTATCTTGATCTATCTCGGCCGTTAAACCACCGCTGAAGAGACCGCTTTCTTTGACCTCTGGATCTGTGAGAAGGTGAAGGTCCGCAGCGTCGACGTCGCAGTCGGATAGAATCGGTTTCTCGGCTAAGGCTGCGAAGGATCCCGTGAGAGAAGTTTTTCCTGTTCCTCCTTTCCCACTGATTATCACCAGTTCTCTCTTCGAATCCGGGCTAGGAGATGTGTCCTTTTGTTTAAATTCTGTTTTTCGTATGTCTTTAGATCCAACACTCTTTCTCGTCAAAGGCTCTCTTTTTCTTTCACCCGAACTCAATCTCTCAAGTTCTTCGGCAAGTTCTATGAATATATCTTCATACTTTTTCAACTCTTCAACAACCATACCTCCTCTAGAGTAGATCTCCGCTACTTTTCTATCGTCGGGTATCTCCCCTACTATCTGTAGATCTTCACTTTCGCAGTATTTTTTTAAATTTTCATCTTTGTACTCAGCTCTATTGACTATCACAACAGGCTCCATCTCCATACCTCTGCACATATCAACGGAAAGTTTCAGATCGTTGACACCAAATGGAGTCGGATCAGCGACCAGTACCACCAGATCGGCTCCAGAGATACTTTCAACGGCCGGACACGCGGTCCCAGGTGGTGCGTCTATCATGTTGATCTCACCTCTATTTTCTTTCCTCACTGCCTGTATCAACCTCGGTGACATTCCTCCTTCCCCTGTCTCAAGAGCAGCGTAAGTGACGTTAACCTCGCCAGAGTGACCTTTTTTCAACTCGCCTATTTTCCTTTTACTCTCGATTATCGCATCGTTCGGACATACCAAAGAACAAGCTCCACATATGTGGCACAGCTCCGGAAAGAACAGCACGTTCTTATTCACTACAGCTATAGCGTTATACTTGCAGGCGTCGGCACACTTACCGCACTTTTCACACTTATCTTCGTCAACACTACTTGGCGACTTTAGCATTATCTCCTCATCTTCGATTATCTCAGGCTTCAAGAACAGATGTCCGTCCGGTTCTTCTACATCGCAGTCCAAATAATGAACTTCATTACCCCTCTCAGCAAAAGTCTTGGCCAAGTTAGTCGCGATCAGAGTCTTTCCAGTCCCACCCTTACCACTAGCTATGGCTATATCCAAGTCAATACCCCTTTTTCGTTTATTTTGAACGGAAGATCAATGATCATGACGCCCTTCTTCACATGCTGTGCTCAATGAAGCTTCTTCAAGTTCGTCTTCTTCCCACGAATTCAATGCGTCTTCAACTGTACCTCTAGCGCCCCTGTATACATCTATGCCCAGCTCTTCAAACAGGCTTACCGCCTTTATCCCTAGGTTTCCACACAGCATAACGTCGACGTTCTCTTCGTCCAACAGCTCGGGAGGATTGCCTTTTCCCCCCATGTGTTTGCTGTTATTGGGTAGGAAGCTTAAATCTTCATCCTCCGTATCGTATATAGCGAAGGTTCTACATCGACCGAAATGACTACTTATCTTTTCGTCGTAGCCTGACTCGCCCATAGCCGGTATAGCGATCTTCATCTTCTCCCTCCTTTGCCGTGATGACCTCTTACGGTTTCATTTTTTATCTCCTCGAGTTCGCCCTCTTTCAACATTTCGACCGCTTTCGATACCTCGCCTGAGCCTCTATATGCTTTAATCCCAGCCGCCTCTAAGGTCCGGAATCCGTTGGGTCCTATATTTCCGGTTATGACCGCTTCTATGTCCTTCTCCGATAGGGTCTGTACCACTTGAGGAGCAACACCGTGTGATCCGTCCGCATCTTTATTTTCGATACCCTCAAAGTCCATCTCGTCGGTATCTACTATCACAAAGTATGGACACCTACCGAACCTTTCATCTACATCCGCCTTCTCATTATCTCCATCTGCCGATACTGCTACTTTCATTTTATTCACCCATTTCTTTTTTTAGATTCTCAACTATATCTTTGAAAGCTTTCGATGAGTCTGATTCTATCTCCATCAAGGATCTTCCCACCTCTCCGCTTTCCATGATCTGGGGATCTAAGGGGATACTGCCTAGGAAGTTTATCCCTAACTCTTCGGCCATCTTTTTGCCTCCTCCTGAGCCGAAAACATCGAGATTTTCTCCACAGTTCGGACAGGTCAACGTGCTCATATTTTCCACCACTCCTAGTACTTTCATCCCGATCTTTCTAGAAAAATCGATGGACCTTCGAACAGCTTGAACCGCCACTTCTTGAGGTGTCGTGACTATTATAGAACCTTCTAGGTCGTCGAACTGCTGAGCTATACTGAGTGGTTCGTCTCCTGTACCAGGAGGTAGGTCTATTATCAGATAATCTATATCACCCCAATCCACTGTTTCTTTGAATTCCTTGATCGCTTTCATCTTCAGAGGTCCTCTCCATATAACGGCTGAATCTTTTTTTGGAAGTAAAAACTCCATGGAGATCACTTTGAGGTTGGAATTTACTTCAACTGGTTCGATACTGTCTTTTTTTATACTCCTGATATCTTTTTTCCCACCGAGCATCTGAGGTATCGAAGGACCGTGAAAATCGCTATCAAAGACACCTACTTTATTGCCTTTTAGAGCAAGTTCGAAAGCTAGGTTTGCAGCTACTGTACTTTTTCCTACGCCACCTTTTCCACTCATCACAGCAATCTTTTTCATCAATATTCACAAATGAGATTTATTATATATATATTTTTCACATTTGGGAAAAAAAGCTCGCTTATTTTTCTTTGCATCTATCATATTTTCCCAATACACACATCAACACTTTTTTATATAGTGTGGAAGAATCGGACATAGATGATCACGTTGATAGGATCGGCCCACGTTTTAGACATCTCGGATAGGATCGAAGAGGTGATCATAGCCAGGGATCCAAATGTGGTGGCGGTGGAATTAGACAGGGTAAGATTTGAGGCGTTGAAGAGTAAAGAGAGGGGCAGGGTCGAGGACGTCCCCATGCTTTACCGTTTGCTCCACAAAGTCCAGAAACGCATAGCGGAGAAATTTGGAGTCGAGATAGGCGGGGAGATGCTGACCGCGGTCGAAACCGCTGAAAAGATAGGTGCAGGAGTAGCTTTCATAGATATGCCTGCTCAGAATTTTTTAGGTAGGTTGATGGAAGAGATGAGTATCAAAGAGAAAGTGACTCTGTTTTTTGGGGCTTTTATAGGACTCTTTATTAGTAAAAAAAGGGTGGAAAAGGAACTAGATCGCTATCAATCAGGAGACCTGGGTCATGATGGTATGCTGAGCGTCGAGATGCCTGTAGTGACCCGAATTCTTATAGATGAGAGAAATGAATTCATGGCGAAAAATTTAAAAGAACTGGAAGAAAAATTTGGGAATGTCGTTGCGGTTGTAGGGGATGGCCATGTTCCGGGTATGAAAAAACTTCTAAGAGATAGAGATCTAGAGATAATCAGGTTGAAAGATATACAAAAAAAAGATTCCTCTCCTGCGAAAATTCAAAAAGATCAAGACGGTAATACTGAAGTAAGCTTTTCATTCGAGTATGAATATACCGGTGACGAATAAGCCTGACTTCGATAAAGCCACGTCTTAAAATAACAGGATTTTTGAGAACAGTAAGATTTATATATACTCACATTTCATAACTAGCTCACTATCGAAAATCAGTTGAAATTCGCAGGATGTGAGAAAGGAGCAGTTGATCGAAATCGGTATCATGCAAACATCCAATCCCCTTCATCATTATGGCCAAGGACATAACTTCCTTTATGTTCTTGACTCATTTCGGGAATGAAATCCCCGAAGTCGATGTGATTTCAAGGAAATTCCAGCAGAAGCAGAGGATTACACAACGGATCGTTAAGAATTCTTGTCTTCCTCTATAATCTGTTTAACCTTGCAAGTTCAAAAAAACATTTCAGGATGCTGTATATCTGGTCAAGGGGTTTCCACACGATCGATAGAAAAATGAGATGAAGAGGTGTGGTTTGTGTTTCAGCTGTTTTCGATGGGATAATAAAGAGGTGTCAAAAATGGATATTGATCCAAGTACAACTAAATATGTCATATATGCAAAGTTAAAAGCAAGTGGAGTAGTAGAAAAGCCCGATGTGGTCGGTGCGATCTTTGGCCAAACTGAAGGTCTTCTTGGTGACGAGCTAGACTTAAGAGATCTACAAAAAAGTGGAAGGATGGGCCGCATCGAAGTCGAGGTCAGTTCTTCTAAAGGCAAAGCCTCGGGTACCATAAGTGTTCCATCGAGTTTAGACTTGGTGGAAACATCGATTCTAGCTGCAGCCTTTGAAACTATAGATAGAGTAGGCCCTTGTAAGGCTGATATATCCATAGAAGAGATAAGGGATGTAAGAGAATCTAAGAGGAACAAGATAGTGGAACGAGCTAAGGAATTACTTTCAGATACTGTAGAAGATAGTAAAGTACCAACTGGAAATCTCACCGAGTCTGTGAGACAAGAAGTTCAGATGGAAGAGATAAGCGAATACGGAAAATCTCGTACCCCTGCAGGACCCAACGTAGAAGACTCTGATGCGATCATATTGGTCGAAGGTAGATCCGACGTTCTCAACTTACTCAAATACGGTATAAAGAATGCTATAGCTGTCGAAGGTACAGATATCTCTGACGATATAAAGAAGCTTTCTTCAGAGAGGGTCACTACGGCCTTCGTAGATGGTGATCGAGGAGGCACTTTGATATTACAAGAACTATTGGAGACCACAGAAGTAGACTACGTTTCTCAGGCCCCAGACAATACAGAGGTGGAGGAATTGACCCAGAAACAGATAATGAAGGCCCTGAGGAGTAAGATCCCCGTGGATCAGTACGTCGAAATGTACGATATGGACGTAGATAGAGGGGATCTTCCTGGCCCGAGCGAATATACCAAAAACAAACCTTCTTCTAAAGCTAATAGCAAATCTAAAAAAGGCCGAAAATCGAAAAAGTCAAAAGGAGGAAAGGTCGACCCAAAAAAAAAAGCTGAATATGACTCCTATCGAAAGGTCATCAACAGTATCAGTAATAGTAAGAAGGCAAAACTTTTGAACGGAAACGATGAAGTTTTAGAAGAAGTATCCACTAGCGAACTAGCCGATACACTATTGGATAAGGGAGACAAAACGAAAAAGGTCATATTTAACGGCATAGTCACTCAACGCTTGGTTGACATAGCTGTCGAAAAGAACATCGAGAAATTGATCGGGAGAAGGATCGGTAATATACCCAAATTACCTACGTCCCTGGATGTAATATCCTGGGACCAATTAAAAAATTAAAAAAGTCTCCAAAAAAAAGGGGTAAAATTTAATAGCATCAGTGTGTATGAGGGGACAGTATCATGAGAAAAATAGCCTCCATCATCATTGCTTTTTTGGTAATATTCTCTGTAGCAACTCTAGTTGGAGGTATTGATGTACCAGAGTCCGATGTTTCTGTATTAGATGAGGGTACGACAATGTCTCATGATCAATGGTTAGACGTACCTACCTGGAAGATCGGTACGTCATGGACCTATCAACAAGATTATTGGTCAAATGAAACGGATCCCGATGCGATTTTGCAGGAGATATATGTAGATGAAGAATTCACTTATACTGTTTCGGGTATAGAGACTTTTGAAGTAGAGGGCGTGAGCACTCCTGTATATAATGTGACCATCGAAGGAGATGTATTTGGAGGAGAAGGGGTTGCTGATACTGAGATGGGTACATTACATTTTAAAATCGAAAGCGGAGAAGCTGGAGGATATATGCTGTTCAGGATGGACGACCTAGGGACCATAGTTGACCACCGATACAAGGAGATGGATATGTCTCTCAGGGACTATGATCTTGAGATGTATACGTACACTGAACTTACAACTACTGATGAACTCGGAGTTGAGATCTACGATTTTCCTTTGGACCCTGGAAGACATTTTTGGGCCAATACCACATTAGAGTCAACAGGTTACAGCAATGTTATCGTTGGGGATTTCGACGAAACTAGACAACATGAGGACGTTAGATATTTAACAAAGAAGATCCACGTATCTGAAGAACCGATCTATGATAATACATATGAGGTAACTGAAGAGATAAGTGGAGACGATGAAGGGACCATAGTAAGACATTATGACAAAGAGGCAAAAAGGTACGTAGAGTTAGCCCAAGATCTAGAGGTTGTTGATATAAATAAAAGATTGGAAGATCATGAATTACCTACAGATCAAAGTCATCTATATATCGAACCGGCGAACGCCTATGTGGGACAAACTGTGACCGTGAATGGAAGTTTTCCGGACAACCCAGATGAGGAATTTGACATCATGATGCCTACTGCCGATGTCCAAGAAACGATCCAAACTGATTCCTCAGGACATTTCACGTTGGAACTTGAAGTGCCGGATACCTCTGATAATACTCCTGCATTCGGAACCATCGGCAGTCATGGAGTGATCGCTCGGTCCAACGATGATCCGCTAGAAGCATATCAGGTGGCTACACTATCCGTCCTCCATCCCGAAGCCCTGTATACTCCCTGGAATCCAAGGCCTCATCATGGTGCCGAAAATGTTTACTTGAGTCCCACTCTAGAAGTGGAGGTCGAACATGTTAAAAGGTTACCTATGGACGTCACCTTTTACGATGCATCGGACGATAGTGAGATCGGTACTGAATACGATGTAGAGAGCGGTGAGACCGTTTCCTTGGAATGGCATGGCCGAGACGAGGAAACGGAGTATGAGTGGTACGCCGAGGTTCATGATGGATCTATCACGAAAAGATCTGATACGTGGACATTCACAACGGGAGAAGAAGGTGCGGCTTATAATGAGCTTTTTATGGAGATCGAAGGCGAGGGTAGTATTACGCCTCTGGAAGGAACCCATAGATATAGACATGGAGAAGAAGTTACGATCCAAGCAGTTCCTGATGATGGTTGGGACTTTATCGGATGGTCTGGTGATCACACGGGACATGAAAATGAGACCACCATCGTCATGGATCAAAATTATATGGTAACGGCTCATTTTGAAAGAGACATACGCTTTGAAGTTGAAATCTTGTCTCCTGATCCGAATGAAAGGTTCAATACGAGTGAAGAGATCACCTTACAGTACAAAGTAACGAATACTAGAGAGCAAAATATTACCAGCGATATCCTAATTAAAATAAATGATGAGATAGTAGAATCAAATAACAATCTCACTTTAAGTGGTGGAGAAGAGTTCTACGGCAACTTCACTATTGTTGAAGATGAGAGTGGCAGATACAATATCGAGATCGCTAGCGATAGCAGTAGTGATTCATTGGTTATAAGAGTAGATTCTGTTCCGTCGTGGTGGGAGAACATACTTTTAACGGTTGGTATCGCAGTGTTGAACAACTGCCTATTGAGTTTATTATTATTGTTGCTTGGAATCTTTATTTTGGTCTTTTTAGCAGTCCGAAGGTGGAAAAAAAGGTCCAAGAATAAGGAGCTTGCACTTAAAAAAGAAAAAATATTATCATCGATCCATAAGAACAGAAAGAAGGTTGAAAAACAGTTCAATATATTACAAGATAAGTTCGAAGAAGCGGATGATCTAAACATCGACATACCAGAAGAGAAAGGTATGTTCGTTGACATCAAGTATAAGTATCATAGTATAGAACTCGATGAAGCAGATATGAGCTCTTTGAAGAAAGCAAGATCTGATCTCACCTCCCTCAAGTCGTCTACGGAAAAGCTGGTATCTCTAGTCAATTCGAAAATAATAGATGAGTTGGAGTCCATAAATGAAGAAGATATTCACGATATCAACAACCTTATCATTGAATTAGAGGACGATATAGAATATGCTAAGGAGAAGGGCAATGATGTTACAGAACTACAGGAAGAGCTAGAAAGAGTTAGATCGAATTTATATCCTCTCTTGGAAGACGAGCTAACTATGGAAGAAGAGGAAGACGAGCTAACTATGGAAGAAGAGGAAGACGAGCTAACTATGGAAGAAGAGGAAGACGAGCTAACTATGGAAGAAGAGGAAGACGAGCTAGCTAAGGAAGAAGAGGAAGACGAGCTAACTATGGAAGAAGAGGAAGACGAGCTAACTATGGAAGAAGAGGAAGACGAGCTAACTATGGAAGAAGAGGAAGACGAGC
>PUNG01000090.1 GCA_003551675.1 Thermoplasmata archaeon | reverse complement strand
GATTATCTTACAGAAAAAGAACTACCCGGTGGACTCACACTTGGGGAGTTGATGAAGGAACTGATGCAGAAGGGAGATAAAAAAAGCGTCAGTGAGTTCTCGTGGAGGACCCTCTTCGTTGGAGGTATGCATTTTCAGGATGATTACAACTACGATATCGAAAGAGTAAAAAGGTGTACCATACATTATGCTGTACCCGATGGACGTATCATCCCATTCTGTGCTTACAATGGAGGACCGACATATCGTGATGAGATCGAAGAGAAATTTTCTGTACCACTAGATGAATGGAGGAGAAGAAATGAAGCCTGAATTAGATGATGACAAATGCATGCGATGTGGGGCATGCGTTGGGAGTTGTCCCGTAAATGCAATATTTTTGAAGGAATCCACTCTAGATATAAAAGACGATTGTACGGAATGCGGTATGTGCGTCAAAATCTGTCCTATACACGCTCTAGATATGGGAGGGGATCAAAATGGACGTCGATGAAGGAGACGTATTGAATTATGATGTCGTGGTCATCGGCGGTGGTCCCGCAGGTAGTGTTGCTGCACGATTCGCCGCTAAGGGTGGTGCCGATGTTTTAGTTCTAGAAAAGAGACAAGAGATCGGTTCACCTATCAGATGTGCTGAAGGGGTTTCACTTTCGTGGTTGGAAGAATTGGAACTCGAAGATATCGATAGTTCTACAAGCAGAGTCATGAAAGGAGCCATCCTTTATTCGCCTGCTGGACACGAATTAAAGATCACTGAGAAACTTGCTGGGGACGAAGTTGGAGTGGTATTAGAAAGGGACCACTTTGACAAAGATATGGCAAGATTAGCCGTTAAAGAAGGAGCAGACTATATGGTAAAAACCTCGGCAGTCGGCCTCATAAAAGAAGATGGTATCGTTAAGGGCGTAGAGGCCAAAAATTTTGGTAAAAGATTCGAGGTTAGAGCGGAACTGGTTATAGGAGCCGACGGCTACGAATCTCAAGTCGGAAGATGGGCAGGCATCTACGAATCGTTAAAGCCCAAAGACGTCATGACCTGTTTCCAGTATCGTTTGACAGGCATCGATATGGATCCAGATTACACCCATTTTTATATGGGATCAGACGCCCCTGGTGGCTACGTTTGGGTTTTCCCAAAGAATGAAGATACAGCTAACGTCGGTTTGGGTATCCAGTTCAGTAGGTTGAACGGTAGTAAAACTCCGAAAGATTATTTAGACGAGTTCATAGAAAGTCATGAAGATTACAAAGATGGTGAACCCGTAGATATGGTTGCTGGAGCCGTAGCTGTGTCACATCCACCTGAAAAAGTTACCGCACCTGGAATATTATTGGTAGGAGATGCATCTAGAATCGTAGATCCGATGACTGGAGGTGGTATAGTGAATGGGTTAAAACAGGGTAAGATAGCCGGTGAATTCGCTGTCGAGGCTTTGAATGAGGGTAGGTTTGATGAGGAGATCATGCAGAGATACGAAGAAAGATGGAGAGATAAACTAGCTGACAAATTATGGCGGAATTACATGGCTAAGGAAACTGCCATGCAGCTGGATGATGAAACCTTTGACAAGATAATAGACGCATTATCTGAAATAGATCTAGAAACCGTGACTATCGGAGCTATATTAGAAGGAGTGAAAAAGAAGTATCCCGAACTCGTCGAAGAGTTCGAGGATATGATATGAAAGTCCTCTGGGATATCATCGGTGTATCCTCAAATCTCCAGGGCTAGTTTTACAGAAAATATTATTACACCTGCTTACATATTAAAAGAGCGATGAGCATCATCGAGATACGTGGATTGCATAAGCGGTTCAACGGTGTCGAAGCTGTTTCCGGTTTGGATCTAGATGTGGAAGAAGGTGAAATATATGGATTCTTAGGACCCAACGGCGCCGGTAAAACCACCACTATCAGGATCATGATCGGACTCATCGATCCAGATCAGGGAACCGTGGAGATAAGCGGGAGGAACGTTAGAGAACATGGATCTTCCGTCAGGAGGGAGATAGGTTATCTGCCAGAGAAAGTCTCTTTCTACGGTAATTTGAGTGTAGAGGAAAATATGGAGTTCCTGTGCGAGATGAAGAGATGTCCAAAAGATATGATAGATGGATTGCTGCACGAATTTGAACTGGAGGAACATCGCCGTAAAAAATCGAAACATCTCTCTAAGGGTATGACCCAACGTCTCGGTATAGCACAGACCTTGATCGGTGATCCAGACATCCTCATCCTTGACGAACCGACTGCCGGACTCGATCCAAATATCAGGAGATGGGTTAAAAAGAAGATAAACTCGCTCAAGGACCAGGGTAAAACGATCTTTTTATCTAGTCATGTACTTTCTGAAGTCCAAGAACTGTGTGAAAGAGTCGGGGTTTTGAACGAAGGGAAGATGTTGGCCGAGGACATGGTTGATTCCCTTGGTGAGAAGTTCGCCTTGAAAGACAGATTGGAATTCAAGGTCGAGCCCATAGGTGAGGCCTTTGACATGTTGGAAAAACTCGATTATGTTGAACGTCCGAGGTTATTCAAGGGTAACCTGGTTCTATACTGCAAAGGAGAAAGGAAAGTTGACGTCATCCGCGAACTCATAGACGGTGGATTCGACATACATGACTTCCACGTCAAAGAACCAGATCTCGAAGAGGTGTTCGTCAGGTTAACTGATGGTGGTAGAGGATGAAGTACTTAGAGAGTCTAAAACTGTTCTATTCTAGTGATATGTGGAAACGGATCTTCTCCGTCGCTAAGAAGGAGATCCGGTACAATTTTAGGAACCGATGGGTGATATTCATGACCATGCTTTTCCTAGGTCTCTCCATACTGGTTTCTTACTATGGAACTGCCATGGAAGGGGTTGAGGGATGGATGGGGCTCCAGGAAACGGTCGTGTACATGGCAACATATATCGAATACATGGTACCAATACTAGCAGTTATACTCGGGTATTCGACCATAGTACGGGAATGTGAGGACGGATCTATGGAATTACTTCTTTCTTACCCTGTGGAAAGGGGTGAAGTGCTGGCTGGGAAATTCCTTGGCCTATGGATAGTACTATCGATATCCGTGGTAGTTGGTCTAGGAGCAGGAGGTTTTGTGATAAGCTCTATGGTAGAAGACGTGGTTTTGGCAGAATATTATCTATTCATACTTTCAGCCGTGATACTCGGAGGAGTCTATATCTCTATAAGCATGATGCTTTCGGTGATATTCACTAACAGCACTTCCGCCATGTCCGCTTCTATATTCGTCCTTTTCCTCTTCACCTTTATTTGGTTATTCAGTATGTATGCGATCGCTGAGATCACTTTTGGTTGGGAGATGGTGGAAGCTGGCCGACCACCGCAATGGTACTTCTTGATCCAATTGTTGAATCCCGTTATGCTTTGGTACACATTACTAGCCCTAAACATCGTTCCTTTGAGGGATTGGGCATTGGAATTTGGTGGTAAAGAACCTGAGATACATCCATACGATACTTGGGTGATGATCGCCTTACTCATAATCTGGATCGCTGTACCTTTACTTATTTCAGAGAGATTGTTCGATAAAAAACAGATAGATTGAAAAGAGTTATTATGTTGTTGTGATATTAGGCATTCATGGTCAAGGGAATCAATCACAAGATAAGGGAGACACTGCAAAAAGAACTTGGTGATCTCGGAGAAAGCATATTCGAGGAACAGTGTAAAAAGATCGGGACCATCCCCTCAGAACTTACTGTTGAAGATCTTGATGAATTGGCAGAGAAGGTTTTCGATAGTGTGCGATTCTTCACAGGGATGGAAAAGGCGGAGGCTATAAAAGGTTCTATCAGGAAGTATAAATTAGTCGATAGATTGAATAGACTAGAAGATGTCGGTAAGTCACCTATCAGACTTAAAAAAGAATATGAACTTCTGATGGATCTAGGCTCAGTTTCAGAGGTACTCGGCGAGATGGAAGAAGCCGTTGACTATTATAAAAGAGCCAAGAAAGTCGCCGAGGAGATAGGGAATAATAAACTATTGGTAGATTCCATGAACGACTTGGTCCGGGCTCTTACTCAGGAAGGTAAAATCAGTGATGCTAGGAGTGAAAG
>PUNG01000066.1 GCA_003551675.1 Thermoplasmata archaeon | reverse complement strand
TATCTGATAGGTGCTTTTCTTCTTTGCATTTGAAACATGTGGGTAATGGAAACGGGGTTTAAAAACCCCTCGTTCCAACCCACATAAAACTTATAACCTTGCAAGCATTCTACACCCTAATGTATGTAAAAGGGAAGGAAAAAGCACTACTTCATCTGCTGGACTTAGAAGAGAACTATCTGGAAAGGGGATCTTCATCTTACCATCATCCTTTTGTCCTGTGCCAGGAAGGTATAGCCGAGATGATAGACCTATCACCAAAAACAGTGAGCAAGATACTGACAAAACTTGAAAAAAAAGGATTGATCAAAAAGAGATCGAAAAGGATATGGGGATGTGAATCAAAAAGATTCGGGTACTTTTTGACAAAAAAAGGAAAAAAGAAAGCAGAGGAAATCAAAAAAGAATTAGAAAATAATACCATCACCATCCTGACCGACGAAGGTGATTCCAAAATAAGATTGAAGAACATAGACAGATACATCAAAGGATTTGGTAAACTCAATTTTGCAATCAACCATCTGAACAAAAAAGACGAACTAGACCTGAGAGATATAGGTAAAAAAGAACCTTTTGTCAACAGGAAGAAAGAAAAAGTTTTTCTCGAAAATATTATAGACATATTCAATCAAACTGAAGGTGATCTGAGTTTTATCCTGTTAAGAGGATACACAGGAGTAGGTAAAACAAGATTGATTCAAGAGATGGAAAAACATATAGAACGTGAGGAGATCGGCTTCCTAAAAAGCAGATGTGAGGGAGATCCATCCGATCCCTATGCTCCATTTAAACGCAGCATCTCTACCTTTTTTGATGAAAAAGCACAAAAGATGGATATAGACATCGAAAAAAGCGATATCCTTCGAGGGTCTGAAGAATTTAGTGACATCCTTGAAGGACTAAAAACCATGGCCGATGAAATACCTCTGATGATCTTTATCGACGATCTGCACCGCGCTGATAAAGTGACCATAGAATCTTTTCTAGAGATAGTCGACATACTTGAAGAAGAGCCTATCTGTCTCATAGGGAGTTGCCGGAAAGAAGAGATGAGAGACGAAAGAAAAGAGTTGATCGAAGAAAAGCTGGATCGCTCGAGTAGTTGCGTTGTAAAAGATATAGAACCCCTACAAAAAAGGGACGTGAGAAAATTGGTGATCCAACGATTGGATAGGTGCGGTGTACCTGACCAATTCATAGACCTGTGTTATGACATATCGCAGGGAGTGCCCTTATTCATCGAGGCACACCTTGATGACATGTTGAAGAACGGTATTTTGGACCCGGTCTATGCAGAGTATCCTGAATCCAAAGAAGATATAGAATTTACAGACGAGATCATAGATATATACTACAAAAGATTAGAAAAATTAGAAGAGACGGAGATGAAGATACTTGAAACATGCGGTTGTTTAAGTAAAGAAGTATCCTTCGAAATCCTTTTAGAGTTCACAGGCGGAGAAGAAAAGGATGTCAGGAGTTCAATAAAGAAACTCCAGGATGAAAATATCTTAGATATGGATCTGAGAGGACACGTTAGTTTTGTTCGATACCTAACCGAGGTGAGTGTTAAAAGCAAGATAAAAGAAAAAAGAAAAAAAGAGATCCATATGAAGATAGCCAATATCCTCTTAAAGTTGTATGAAAACGAGATCGAAGACCATTATATCGACTTGGCGCTACATCACGAAAAGGCAGAGAGTCTTGAAAAAGCTAGAGAATATTACATAGAAGCAGGTAAAAAGGCAGAAGAGGCGAAAGACCACGAGAGGGCTTCGGAGCTCTACAAAAAGGCAGTAAATATACAGAACGATATATCTGGTCCTAGTCTAAAATCATCGTGGTTATTTGAAAAGATGGCAGAGATGGAAGCCAGATCGGCGAACACTAAAAAAGGGATAAAATTTTTGAATAAAGCCATCGAAGAAGAAGACGATAAAATAGAGATACAACGATTGAAGAGAAATATCTCAGAACGCTTCAGGGACCTTGGAGAATATGATCGATCATTAGAGTGCGCAGACGAATCCCTGGAGATTTTAAATAAATGCGATGAAGATGATGAAAGGATAGAAATAGAACGATGTAAAACTTTGAAAGAGAAGGGTATCACTTTTATGCGAAAAAACGATTTTGAAACTTCTGAAAAAATATTTAAAGAAATAAAAGAATCTAGTGAAAAAATCGACGAAAAGATGATCCAAGGTTATGCAGTTCATTATCTAGGGTCCATCGCATATTACCGATCTGACTTCGATAAAGCCAAAAAACTTTTACAAAAAGCCTTGGAGATAAGAAGTGAGATAGGAGATCACAACGGTCTTGCTGAATCATTCAACAACCTTGGGGTCATCTATAGAGCACGACAGGAGTACGAGAAGGCGCTGTATCACTATGAAGAGGCTAATAAGATAAAGAAAGAAATAGGTTTTAAATACGGTTTTCCAGAAGCTCTGGACAACATCGGAATAATATATCTCGATATGGGTGAGTTGGACCGATCTTTAGAATACCATAAAAAATGTTTGAAGATCGAAAAGGACGAGTCCGACAAAAATGGTATCGCCTCATGCATGGATAATATCGGCGTGATATATCTTGAAAAAGGAGATACTGAGAAAGCATTACAATATTTCAATAAAAGTCTCGGTATCAAGGAATGGCTGGATGAAAAAAACAACATAGCGCTTTCACACTATAACATCGGTAAAGTCTACAAGATGAAAGGTGAATTGGGGATGGCTTTGGTCCATCTTAAAAAAAGCCTTGAGCTCAGAAAAGAGATAGGTAATAAACAAGACATGGCTTACTCTCTCCTTTGGCTCGGACAGATATACATAGACAGATTGATCTTTGAAAAAGCGACTGAACAGTTGAATCAAGCACTAGAACTCTTCAAAAAGGTGAGGGACGAGTACGGCATGGGGATGTCCCTCGATTATCTTGGAAAGATAAACCTACTAAAGGGAAATATGAAAAAGGCGAAATTGTATTTAGAACATAGTAAGAACATCGGAACGAATTTTCAAGATATGAGATACGAGATCGTAAATTACCGTCATCTTGCAGAACTCTACCATGAGAAAAAGGATTTCCAAAAAACTAAAGAATTGATCAACCAGTCTTTGAATCGAGCTCATCATATGGGGGCTAAAGATCAGATCGGAAAGTGCAGACACCTTCGAGGATATATGCATCATAATCAAGATCACTGGTATCTATGTCGTGAGGAATATCAAGAAGCTTTAAATTTCTTCGATAAAGTAGGAAACAAAAAAGAAAAGGCAAAAGTCCTCTTCGACTGGGCCGTGATGTTAAATAGGATAAGAGAAACTGAAGATGCGGAAAACAAATTAAAACGATCTCTCGAACTTTTTAGAAGATGTGGTATAAATGGATGGGGTCAAACGGTAAGAGGTATCTCTGCTTCAGATCTACGAGATGAGATCCAAGGAGATTGATATCATTACATTTGAACTTTTACCAGCCTGTACTCTCTGAATCCTTGGACAACTTTCATATATCTTTTCTCTCGTATCATCTCGTTGAGTATTTCGTCTCCAGTGTCCGCTCTTAGAGTAGGAGTCTCCTTCAGTTTGGTGGGTGTGGATAATATATAGATGTTATCCAAACCAGCTTTTTTGACCACCTCGGGACTTATCTGTTGATTGCCCCTTCCAAGAAAAAAGCCCTGGTTACCGATCATGGAAACGACTATCTTCATCCCTTCCGCTTCTTTGGAATGTTCAAGGATGTCTTTTTCGGCCACATCCAGCTGAATGACCTTTTGATCTTTTAGTAGGTCTACACCTAAGATAGTGTGATCCAATCCCAAAACTTTTTGGATCTTCGCCGTTGTCGAACCTGGTCCTATCACAAAAAGATGGTCAGGATCTTCTTTCATCTCCTGTATGATAAAGTCCGCTATATCCCTCTTCTGATCTTCTTGGTCCACGGACCTAAAACTCTGTTTTCCCAGCTGTATATAGTGCGGCTCGTAGATGCTGAGAGCTTCTCCATGCATTTTTATCTCCCATTCTCCTTCCCTGTACCTATCTTCGTCCAGATCCATTATCTCGACTTCGGAGATATCTGCTTCTCCTTCAACGAATCGGTTGAAGAGCTCCGCGCTCGCCTCTGGATTCACTCCGAAACAACCACTGTGCATCTTGACTCCGGCAGGGATACCGAGGATCGGTATCTCTTTGTCCACTTCTTCGAAAACGTCTCTCGCGGTACCGTCTCCCCCACAGAAGACTATGATGTCTATATCTTCTTCTAAAAATGCTTTCACCGCTTCATGAGTATCTTCTGGGCCAGTTTCACCTACGGAGTTTGTTTCGTTCTCGAACACCACTCGTACCTCGTCTTCAGGGAATGTTTTTTCTAGCAAATTTTCCCCTAGTATACCTCCTGCGGTATACCATACGTGTCCTCCTTTCATCTTTATCAGAGCTTTTTCCGCTCTTTCCTGCGCTACGGGTTCGGCACCTAGTTCCACCGCTTTCTCGTAAACTCCATCGGTACCCTTCAGACCGACTCTACCACCCATGCCCGCGATGGGATTTATAACGAATCCGATCTTCATGTTTTCATATCAGTATCGTGCTTTTAGAAATAAGGTTTTTGTTCCCTGCTCACTATACTATCAAAGTCTTTATAGACCGAAGCGATTGAGGTAAACATGAAGATCATCGAAACCTTTCATTCGCTCCAGGGCGAAGGAAAAAACATAGGGCTCCCTACGACCTTTATAAGGACTGGAGGCTGTAATCTTAGGTGCATATGGTGCGATACGAAGTACGCATGGGAAAACGGGGAAGAGATGAGTATAGCCGAGATAAAAGAGAAGATAAGATGCCATCGTGTCTGTATCACAGGCGGAGAACCACTGTTACAGGAGGACATCTATGAACTCATCGATTCGCTCCAGGGATATCAAGTGAGCATCGAGACCAACGGATCCATAGATATAGGGAAACTCATGGATAAAGAAGTGATGGTCTCCATGGATCACAAGACCCCTTCGTCTAAGATGACGGAAAAAATGAGGGATGAGAACTTGAAGCTTCTCAGAGAAAAGGACCAGTTGAAGTTCGTTATTTCCGATAAAGAAGATTATGAGTTCAGCTCTAACGTGTTGAAAAAACATGATCTAGAGTGTGAGATAATTTTTCAAGCGGTAGATAACCGGGATCTCAAAGATCTGGCAGACTCGGTCTTAAAAGACGATCTCGACGTAAGAGTCCTTCCCCAACTACACAAGACAATCTGGGGCGATGAGAGAGGAGTGTGAACCACTACTTGTCATAATCGAAGGTTTTAATTATTTCATCTATATCCCCCATACATGGGCATAATAATAGATGAAGATACGAAGGTAGTGGTTCAAGGTATAACGGGACAACAGGGCAAATTTCACAGCGAGTACATGAAAGAGTATGGAACGGATATAGTCGCAGGTGTCACTCCAGGTAAAGGAGGAAAAGAGGTCAACGGCGTACCCGTATTCAATACGGTAGAAAGAGCTAAAGAAGAAACAGGAGCAAACGCTTCCATCATATTCGTTCCAGCACCGTTTTCTAAAGATGCTGCTTTAGAAGCCATCGATGCGGGCATGGACCCCGTGGTCATAATAACAGAGAGCATACCCGTTCAAGATACTGCGAAAGTTATGCGCATGGCTGAACTTTCTGGTACTACCATAATAGGTCCCAACACACCTGGCATAATCACTCCAGGTAAAAGTAAGGTAGGGATAATGCCCAATCACATCTTTAAAGAAGGAAACGTTGGCCTGGTCTCTAGAAGTGGGACCTTGACATACGAGATAGTCAACACCATAACTAAAAATGGATTTGGGCAATCAACGGCCTTCGGCCTAGGCGGAGATCCTATTGTCGGCATGGATTTCATAGACGCTTTTAAGCTTTATGAAGAAGACCAAGAGACCGAAGCGGTGATCATGATAGGAGAGATAGGCGGAAGCGCAGAAGAAAAGGCAGCCCAGTTCATCGAAGAAAGTTACAGCAAACCAGTGGTCGCTTACATCGCCGGAAGGACCGCTCCCAAAGGAAAGAGGATGGGGCACGCCGGTGCGATAGTATCAGAAGGCGGTACAGGAACCGCGGAATCTAAGATAAAAGCGTTAGAAGATGCTGGAGTCTCCGTGGCGAGGATGCCTACCGAGATAGGTGAGATACTGAAAGAAGAGCTTTTTTAGAGCACAGACCGTTTTATCTAGGACTCCAACCGTTCCAACAGTTCAACCAGAACGTCTCCCGCCTTACCTTCCAAAAAATGATCCATGCTGGGAGTCAGCGGTGTCTTTTCAACGTTCACCTCGACGATAACCGCTCCACTACGCTTAGCCGTCAAGGGCAGTGAGGCCGCGGGCTGTACCACCGCCGATGTTCCTATGTTGATCAGTAATGAACAGTTCTCCACGGCAGACCAGGCTCTCCTTAAAGTCCTTTGGGGCAGAGGTTCTCCGAAGAGCACCACGTCGGGCCTCATCACAGTTCCGCACTCACAGCGTGGAATCTTCTTTTCCAATATCTCGTCGACCAAGTCTTCCGTCTTTTTTTGGTTCCCGCATGAATCACACAGCAAGTCATTCAAAGTGCCGTGGAGCTCCAAAACTTTCTCGCTTCCGGCCTTTTGGTGTAGGCCGTCGACGTTTTGAGTGATCACCGCGTCAAGACCGTGTTCTTCCAATGCTACAACGGCAGAATATCCCTGGTGAGGTTCAGCATAGAAGCACTCTTCTATCTGTAATTTGAACAAAGTCCAGCACTTTTCCGGATCGCTCCTAAAAGCCGTTACGCTGGCCATCTCGTGAGGATCGAATTTACTCCAAAGACCGTTTTCTCCTCTGAACGGAGCGATACCGCTCTCAACGGACATCCCGGCCCCTGTTGACACGACTATACTCTCAGCCCGCCTGACTGCTTCTACTACTTTTTCCATATCGATCCTCTACAACTCAGATCTTATCCTTTCTAAGTTCTTTTTGACCTCTTCATCTACATCGTCGTGGATACTGTTTCCGTGGGAATCCATGGTAACTAAGAAAGGCCCAGCCTCTTCGACTCTGAACATCCATATGGCCTCTGGTATTCCGAGTTCTTCAAGGAAATGGACGTCTTCCACTTCCTTTATGGCGTTGGCCATCAGAGCTCCGGCACCACCTGTATATTGACAGTAAACGGCACCGTTATCTTTGAGCGCTTTCAGCGTTCTTTCGGCCATTCCACCCTTTCCTATGATCACCTTGGTACCGAACCTTTCGATGAAATCATCTTCAAATATCTCCATCCTTATACTGGTGGTAGGGCCTGCAGATACGACTTTCCACTCTCCGTCCTCTTTGTGAATGGCTGGACCGCAGTGGAACATGGCATATTTAGAAGGATCTATAGGTACTTGGTCGTCTTCGAGCTCTAACAACTTTTCGTGGGCCGCGTCTCTAGCCGTAAATATGGTTCCCGTTATGTAAAAAGCGTCTCCAACTTTCAACTCTTTGATCTTTTCCGGTGGGATAGGGGTTTCTATCACTTTCATCATATCACCTCTACATTTCCTTGGGGGTCTATCTTCAATTTTGCCTGTCGATTTGCCCAGCACTGTGGTAAAACAGCAACCGGGAAAGACGCTGGATGCCTGTGGGCGTATTCGATCTTTACGTCCATCACGGTGGTCTTTCCACCGACTCCCATGGGTCCTACACCTAGTTCGTTGGCCTTCTCTTTGAGCTCTTTCTCCAGATTAGCTATCCTCTCCTCGGGATGGTTTTCGCCTACAGGTCTCAAGAGTGCCTTCTTCGCCAACTCCATGGCCAGGTCGGCACCTCCACCGATACCGACACCCACGACCGTGGGAGGACAGGGTTTTCCCGCCATGCCGGCTATCCTGTCTAGTACTATCTCTTTGACCCCTTTCAGTCCTCTCCCGGGTGTCATCATCACCAGCTCGCTCATGTTCTCGCTACCGCCGCCTTTGGGTATGACGTGGATCACGGCTTCATCTCCTTCAACGATGTCCCAATGTAAAGCGGGTATAAACCGGCCCGTATTATCATCGCTGTTCACATCGCTTATAGGATCTATGGCGTTAGGCCTTAATGGGATGGTGTGGGTAGCTTCTTTTACTGCGTTCTTCAACGCCTTCTTCAATATACCTATGGATGGAAAATCTTCTCCCACTTGGATAAAAAATGTTTGTGTGCCCGTATCTTGACATATAGGTCTTTTTTCTCCTCTTCCAACATCTATGTTCTCTAGGATGGCATCTAATTGCACCTTGGGTCCTTCTTTTTCCTCATCTTCCTTGGCCTTTTTAAGTGCTTCTTCGGTTTCGTCTGTAACACCTGTAACAGCTTTCTGTATAGCTTTCACGAGAGCGCTTTCTAATTCAGCTTGATTCATAACTATCATCTTGTAGGATTACAAACTATTGTAAAAACCTTTCGAGAGTTGAGTAAAACTCATACTTTCTTACATATATCGCACATCAAGTCATCGACCTTTTCCTGGGTGAGATCACCGGACTCATTCAAAAGATAGATCTCTTCAGCTATATTTTGGATCTCTTTGTCGATCCTTTCGCCTATGTCTTTACTCTTCCCTCTAGATCCCTGTAGATACTGAGATACTGCAGGCTGAGTGATATCCAATATCTTTGAGACTTCTACCTGAGTAAGGCCGTACTCTTCGTACAGTATGGTCCCTACCCTCGCTTTGACCGAAGGCAGATATTCGTTTACGAACTCCTCGCAGCGCATATGGTTTACCAGATAAATAAGAGGGTTATTAATCTATCCCTAAATCTTAAGAGATGGATTACAATAAATCTAATAATACCCGGCCGTATTACCTCTTAAGATGTACGATATCGTAGAGCCGTGTTCGGATTCCGGTGCATACCGAGCCGAGCCCGAAGAGGATATAAAGTTTGACCCTCGCTCCTTCGAGGACGAGCTGGTCGAAAAGGGATACGAGGTAGAATTTTCTTCCGAAGTGATCCTGTTGGTTAGAAATACGGAACTCGACGTGGAGGTCGGTATATATCCCTCTGGAAAGCTCTTGTTCAAGACCACCGATAAAAAAGTGGTGGATGAACTCTTTGAAGAGTTCACATCCATGGTAGAAAACTTTCAAACATCTAACGGCTGAGACTCTTTATTATCTCTGTCATCCGCATTATCTCTTCTTCCGTATTGTAAATATAAAACGAAGCTCTATTACCGCCTTCTACTCCCTTATGTTCATACCAGGAATGGACGCACTGCATCCCTCCTCGTAAAAGTATATCATACTCGTCCAACAATAGAGTTATCTCGTGACAGCCGAGTTCTTTGAGTTGAAAATTTAATATGCCCGACCTTTTTTCAGGATCTTCAGGACCCACTATGTCCACGTATCCATCCAACTCATCCGTTGCTAACTTATTCAATTTGATCTCATGCTTTTCCACATTATCCAGTCCTAAATCCATAAGATAATCGACTGCGGGCCCCACCGCGGCTAAACCCGCAAAGTTCTGCAGACCCGCTTCGAATTTTGAAGGTGTGTCCTGTAACGTTATCTCGTCATATGTAGTACTTTTGACTCCGCCGCCTCCATACAACAACGGTTCCAGTTCATCCATCAATCTTTTTTTACCGTACAACACGCCTACACCCGTCGGTCCTAACATCTTGTGTATCGAGAAAGCTAAAAAGTCAACATCTATCTCCTGCACGTCCACCACCTTGTGAGGAACGCTCTGGGCACCGTCCAACATGAAGTAAGCTCCAGCTTCATGGACCATATCCGCAACTTCAGATGCGGGGATCGTTGTGCCGTCCAAGTTGGACGTATGAACCATAGAGACCAATTTCACGTCGCTGTCCAGTTTTTCTTTAAGGTCTTCTAGGTCAAGCTCTCCTTCATCATCTGTGGCTACCTGTTCATATCCTATACCTACAGTTTCTTTGAGTTTGACCCATGGAGCAAGATTGCTGTTATGTTCTTTATCCGTAGTCAATACTTTGTCTCCCTTCTCAAGGCCAAATCCGCGGGCCACTATATTTATGGCTTCGGTGGCGTTCTTTGTAAAAGCTATCTCGTTGGTTACAGAGGCGTTCAAAAGGTCCTTCAACGCTTTTCTACCTTTATTTATCTCTTTAGTCAGCCTTGTAGAAAGGGTGTGGGCACTCCTTTTTCCTTCACAAACCGGATATTCAGTATAATATCTGTTGACCGCCTCTATCACACTTTTTGGCTTTAAACTCAGGCAGGCACTGTCGAAGTAGATGTGATCATCCACTATCGGAAAGTCTTCTCGGATCCTCTTCACGTTTAAACCGTTGGTCATGGTTTCACTATGTTAGTCCAACAAATCATCACTTCCCATATAAACATAACGATGTTATCGAGTCAAAACTCAGATATCCACAAAAACTACAAAGGAGTATACATATGTGAAGATATGGTAAAACTGACACCAGACAAGATGAATCTAGACGATGGTTACACGGCTCCACCCACCATATTCAAAAACATGGGGTTGTACCTTGGCGAGACTTTTAAGAACCGAGAAGGCGAGAAACTCATGGTAAAGGAAAAAGAGAACGGAAGATGGTACGTGGAGATAGTAAAGTAGATCGTACGGTAGTTTTTTGATCGTTTCATCTTTCTCTGAAACACCTCAAAATATCCTCGTGATCACCACATAGTTCGCCTTTCACCTGATAATCCATCAACTCCTTTTGCCAGTGCGAATTGTAAAGACGGCAACCTTTTTTACTACAGAAGGGGGCACCCGTAAGGCGCCAAAAGATGGTCTGAATAAGGTAAGATCTGACCGCACTCTCCATCCTCTCATCAGAATATTGCATAGGTCGAAAATCCGATGTGTTCTCTTTTTCTTTCTTTCCCGCAAGATAGTACGCTCTGGGCTTAGCCGGTCCTTCGACGATACCCGTTATGGAAACAGAGGATGGAACGGACGCCAAAACTGCTCTAACATGGTATCGATTTTCATTCATCTCTAAAGTGCCTAAAGACCTTTTCGTGATCACCACGGTATGCTCTCTTTTTTCTTCTCTGTCCAGAAGATCTCTCATGAGAGCTGTGAGCGCAATACCGTCATAGATAATACCTGAAATATTTCTACCATCTTTTATGATCTTATTTTCGATCTCTATCTCTTTGGGAAGAGGTTTTAGGAATACTCTTTTCGTCTTTTCACGCACTCTCGTTTCAGCTATCCTTTCCTCCAGACCTTCATGATACTTCTCCTGGAAGAAATCTCCTTTCAACACCACATCACAGGACACTTTTTCCTTCAAAAACTTCTTCAGTCTTCTAGGGTTCAGATCATCGTGTTCTTCGGTGTACAAGAAGATCTTTTCAAAAGGTAGTTCAATCCAAGAGTTCATGAACAATTTCGGCTCCTTTTCGTCCGGAAAGGAGCATCGAACCAAAAGTCGGTCCCATCCTCGGCAGCCCATAAGTAGTCGATACGGCCATGCCCGTGACTATCAAACCGTCGTGAACTTTTCCGGTATGTTCCACCACGAGGTCCTCGGACTTATCGACCCACATCCCTCCAAAACCCCTGGTCTCTATCATTCCTCTCTCTTCCAATTTACTCACCACGCAAGCATCATGCCCCGTTGCGTCTATAACAAGGTCAGCTTCGAGAGATATGGGATCCACGCACGTTATCTGTCTAGGAAGTTCCGAGACCGGAGTCCAATTTATCACTACACCGCCGACTCTGTCGTTCTCTCTTAGCACGATATCCTGAAACTCGGTCATATTGAGTATACTTATACCCTCGTCGCATGCCTCGGAGATCAGCTTCGAGCAGGCATGTGGGCCCATGGTGGTGTAAAGATCTCCATCCTTTTCGTAAGGAATACCTAATTCGTCCAATACTTCCTCTCCAGGCGGTCTGACCGTAACGGTGTTCATCAGATAACCGCCTAACCAAAATCCACCTCCCAGGTAATTATTCCTTTCGATCACCAATACTTTTCGGCCCTTCATGGCCAGATCTCTAGCGGCCATCAAACCACTGGGACCTCCTCCTATCACTATCACTTCCGAGTCGGCATATCCTTCCAGCTGCTTGCCGAACTCCCGCACGATAGCCCTTGTCACGTCACTTTCACTAGCTTTTCCAAACATATTTTGCAATTATAAGGGTGTTATATATCATTTTTTACTTCTTTACCGTTTACGTTAGAACAAAATTAATAACATACCTAGACTAATCATCACCTCCGGAGATAAAGATGGCTGAATACAGATACGAGATAGACGAGATCAGGGAGAATTTCAAAGAGCTACTTGAAGACGAGGAGTTCCACTCCGAATTGATAAAAGTAGCGGATAATTATCCTGATGAAAAATCCATATCCATAACCTATGAAGACATGAGCTTGTTTTTTGAAGATCTAGAGTTTCCTCGGTTCGTACTAAAACATCCAAAGATCTGCTTAGAAGAGGCTGAAGAAGCCATCAAAGATATATTGGGAAGATCCTACGAAGATGTACATATCTTCCTTAGATTGAAAGGTCTACCCGAGGCAAGAAAGAAGATGGTCAGAGATCTAAGGTCGGACGATATGACCAAGTATTTAGCCATAGACGGTCTAGTTAGAAAAGCAACAGAAGTCAGGCCCAAGATCTCTAGAGCGGCCTTCAGATGCGATGCATGTGGTGAAGATTTTAAAGAAAAACAGAGCGGAAGCGATATAGAAGAACCTATCGTTTGTGCCTCGTGTGGAAAATCATCCAATAAAACAAAATTCATCCTTTTAAAAGATAAATCCGATTTTGAAAACTTTCAGAACATAGAGATCCAAGAAAGTCCAGACGAACTGAGAGGAGGAGAGCAGCCGCAGAGATTGAAAACGTGGGTCAAAGACGACCTCGTTGGAGAAGTAGCTCCTGGAGACAGGATAACTCTTAACGGTATCCTCGACGGAACCCCAAAGAGAAAGAGCACAAGGAGCCTTAGCAGGGTCTTCGATATATTCATGAGAGTGAACGGTATCGAAGTCAAAGAGTATGAATTCGAGGATCTAGAACTATCCGAAGAGGATAGAAGAGAGATAAAAGAAGCTGCCGAAGACCACCGCATATTTGCGAAAATAGTCAGTTCAGTAGCCCCCAGCATCCATGGGCTTCACAACGAAAAGATAGGTTTGGCGCTTCAATTATTCGGTGGAGTTAGAAAAGAACTGGCCGATGGAACCATGACAAGAGGCGATGTTCACATACTTTTAGTGGGTGACCCTGGAACCGCAAAGTCCCAACTATTGAGATACATCTCCGAGCTTTCACCTAGAGGTATGTACGCTTCTGGAAAAGGTTCTACGGGAGCCGGATTGACCGCCGCCGCTATAAGAGAAGAAGTCATGGGTGAAAGCCGTTGGGTATTAGAGGCTGGTACATTGGTTTTAGCCGACGGAGGGATAGCCTGCGTGGACGAGTTGGATAAGATGCGGGCCGAAGACAGAAGTGCCATGCACGAGGCCATGGAACAGCAAACGATCTCCGTGGCCAAGGCGGGTATAAACGCAACCTTGAACTCGAGATGTGCGGTTCTAGGTGCCGCTAACCCCATATACGGCAGATTCGAAGTCCATGAAAATATCTCCCAGCAGATAGACCTGCCTCCACCACTCATATCAAGATTCGACCTTATCTTTGCACTGATAGATAAACCGGATAGAGAGAAGGACTTGGAGATCGCAAAACATATCCTAACTATTCATGAAGAGGGTGAAAGGATCGAACGTGAAGGTAAAGATGCAGAACTAGATTCAAAATCAGTATTGGATAAAGAATTTTTACGAAAGTACATAGCCTATGCAAAATCATTGACCCCCGTTATGACGAAAGAGACCATGAAAAAGTTGGAAAATTTTTATCTTGATCTCAGAGGAAAAGGTGGTGATGACTCTATCCCCGCTACAGCCAGGCAGTTGGAATCATTGGTGAGACTCACAGAAGCTAGTGCCCGGGCACATCTAAGAGAACAGGCGACAGTCGAAGATGCTGAGAGAGCCATAAAAGTTACCGGATACTTTTTAGAGCAGGTAGCATCCACCGATAGTGACACTTTAGATATAGATATAGTTGCATCGAGTGTTTCCGCAAGTGAGAGAACGCTGCTGGCCCAGATCAGGGACATACTCAAAGAGAAGAGAGGTATACACGAAGGAGGCGTTCCTGCGGAAGATATAATAGAAGAGGCCGAGTCAAGAGGTCTTTCAAGAGAAGAGGTCAGGAAAGAATTAAAAAGGATGAAAACCAACGGGCAGATATATGAACCATCCCCTGGTAGTTACGACCTAGCCTAAAAGGAGTTGTAAAATGAAAGTGAGTTATAGGATATATGAACAAGGAGAAGAAGTCCTGTTCGCCGCCTGCGATGACGAGTTATTAGGTAAGACCTTGGTAGAGGGAGATATCCATCTAGATATCAAAGAAAAATTTTACGGCGGCGATACGATACGGATAGACGATAAAAGTGATGACGAACTCATACATGAAAAATTCGAGAGATCGACCATAGCGAACCTAGTGGGGGAAAAGATCATCGAGGTAGCGACCGATCTCGGATTCGGTGATGAAGATGACGTTATGTGGATCCAAGGCGTTCCGCATCTGCAGATAGTAAGACTTTGAGTAGATATGATGATATGCGTAGAGTGTGGCTCCCAGGTGGAAGAACTCAAAAGAGGACTCTGCTTAGAGTGCTATGTACAAAAGTATGTCGACGCTGACATAGAGGACCCCATCGAGATCAAGCTCTGTTCGAAATGCGGTAGCGCTAAGAAAGGCAAAAAGTGGTTAGAAAGACCCGATCTTCAATCCATAATGTTGGACAGGATAGAAGACGCTATTTCACTATCATCCTCCATAGATCAGTTCTCTTATCATGTAGAATTCCACGAAGGTGATCCACGTAATATAAAAGTTAACGTTACCATAGAGATGGTGGTGGAGGATCATATAAGAGAAAAAGATCTTTCCTCAAATATAATCCTAAAGAAAGACCAATGCACCAATTGTAGTCGCAGAGAAGGTAACTACTACGAAGCTATTTTACAGGTAAGGCCGTCTAAAAAAGAGATGACAGAAGAACAGAAAAAAGGCGTCATCAGAACGGTACATAAAAGGATAAAAGAAGATAAAGAAAAAAAGAGAGACATATTCATCACCGCCGAAAGGGAGATCCACGGAGGCTTAGACTTCTACCTGAGCGATAAGATGGTGAGTAAAAATCTTTCGTACGATATAGCTGATAAATTCGGAGGGGTCGTAACGACCTCGTCTGAACTAGCCGGTAGAGAAGACGGAAGGAACGTTTATCGGATGACATATTCAGTCAGGCTTCCTCCATACGAAGAAGGTGATTTCATAGGCCACCAGGGCATGATATACAGGATCAAAAACGCAAAGAGCGGTAGCGATCCCGTGACCGTACATGATATCAAAAACGATAAGATCACCACCTTGGATAAAAAGAAGATCAAAGAAGCCCATATATATGGGGGAGAAGAGTTGATAAAGAAAGCGGTAGTGGTCTCGGAAGAAGAAAATGAAATACAGGTTTTGGACCCTGAAACCTACGATACTAAAACTCTTTTGAAGCCGGAAGATCATCCGCCTGGAAAAAAAGAAGTTGAAGTGATAAAGGTCGATGAAAGATTGGTGCTTATACCTCAAGAGAAGGATTGACAAAATTTATACCTGACCGGATACTTCCTTTCTTATGATGGGCGAAGAAAAAGAAGACGAAGACAAGGTCCTTCACACTACATGGTTCGGCACTTTTATCATACAGAAGAAAGAAGTTTTGGATAAAAAACTTTTTTCAAAAGATGCTGAGGTCATCGCGGAAAAAAAATTCCAGATGGAGAAGGGCGAGATACTTGAAGAGGAAAAGGAACTATACGATAAGTGGGGAGAAGTTTACGTATCGTCAGAAAGACTGACAGAACTAGGAAAGTTATACCAAGGTGAGCTCCGATACGCTAGTATCCTCAAAGAATATTCCTTTAACGACTCTCTCTTACAAGAAGCGCTTTTAAAATTGGGTTCTAAAAAGATAAGAGAATCCATCGAGTTCGGAGAACACATGGCCAAGGCGGTGCACACCGCACAGGACTTGAACGAAATAATCAACATCAAGCTTGAGAGATTGAGAGATTGGTATTCCCTTCACTTCCCGGAACTGGAGAAAAAAGTGAAAGACGAAGAGTACGTCGAACTCATATCAAAATACGGCTCCAGAGATAAAATATTGGAAAACGAAGATATTGAAAGAATTGAAGATCATACAGGGGGAGAGATCACCGAGAAAGAATCGGAGCTGTACAAAAAATTTGCTAAAGGTATAAAGGACGATATGGAATACAGAGAAAAGATCCACGATTACGTAGAAAAAAGGATGGAAGACTACGCTCCCAACATGACCGCACTGACCGGCCCTAAATTGGGTGGAGAGTTGATAGCATTGGAAGGTTCCTTGAAGGACCTAGCTAAACGACCCGCTAGTACCATACAGGTTCTAGGAGCAGAAAAAGCCCTGTTCAAACACCTCAACAAGGGTACTAAACCTCCAAAACACGGAGTCATCCTACAACATCCTTACGTGCATAGAGCTCCGAAAGATAAAAGAGGAAAGGCAGCCAGGATCTTCGCCAATAAGATCGCCATAGCGGCACGTTTGGATTACTTCGAAGGAGAGTATAAAGGTGAGGAATTGAAAAAACAAGTCGAAGAAAAAATAAAGAAATTGTAGGAAAGGGGTTTTGTTTTTACGCCTTTTTCTTGTGGTAGATAGCTACGGTCGTGATAAGTGCTACCGCCAATAGTACGAACGTGAAGCCCGGCGTTTCATCGTCTTCTTCTTCCTCGAAAAGAGCGGTTATCTCTTTATGGTCGTCCATGGTCAGAGTTATCTCGTCCTCTTCGTCCTCGCGGTTCCATTCTACGAATTCCCATCCATCGTCAGGTACCGCTGTTAGTGTTACTTCCGTACCCTCTTCTATATCAAATGTTTCGTATCCTTGGACTTCGACTTCCTGGCCGTCGAATTCAACGCTCACGTTTCCGTCGCCTTCCACGTCTATCGTGAGTTCGTAGGTGATCACTTCTTCTTGGAACACTGCCGTTATCTCTTTATGGTCGTCCATGGTCACGGTTACGGTATCATCCGTTCCGCTGGCATCATCGATCCACTCAACGAAGGTCCAGCCTTCGTCTGCTATGGCCGTAAGTTCAACTTTAGTTCCCTCTTCGTAGTCGTCTTGATCAGGTTCGATGTTTACTTCACCTTCGCCTTCTAGGTCTACCGTAAGTTCGTAATACTCTACATCTTCTTCGAACAGTGCCGTTACCTCTTTATCATCGTCCATGGTTATGATTATCTCTTTA
>PUNG01000120.1 GCA_003551675.1 Thermoplasmata archaeon | reverse complement strand
TCAAAGGCTTGGTGAAAATCACCCAGCCACGCAGCTATGCTGGAGATCATTTTCTTTCTCTCGTCTTTTTTCGTATCGAACAGGAGCTTGCAATCTTCCCCTGGTATGTACTCCAGTATCAGCATATTTTTTTCAACATCTACGATACCTGGAACAGGGATATCTCTTTCCGCGCATCCTCTCAAAACCCTTTCTTCTACTTTAAGACCGTGGATGAATTTTTCATGGAATTTTTTAACTATGTACGTTCGGCCGTTGAATTCGATCTTTTTTACCTCGTTTTTCTTACTGTCGTAAGTCTTAAGAATCTTCCATCGGTCCGGTTTTGGCTTCATCATAGAGCCATAGTGGAAGTTCTATTTGTATATTGACCGATTTTTTGTAACAACTCCACCAACATCCTAAAATATTTTATACACCGAAGCCCCCTCATTTATCAAACGAGCTCTGAAAACCATGAAATCGATTTATCCCTGGACGGCGTTCGGTTTAACTATAATATTGTTGCTGAGCGGCTTTGCTGGATCGACGGTTGATTCAGTTTCAGAAGAGGAAGATATACCTGAAGGAGAGCTCCCCTTCGAACAGAAGTATTCGGACCATGAAAAGTCTATTATCGGAACAGAAGAGAGCCGGTATGATCTTGAAGATCAATGGCGTTGGCTCTATGACCATGAACATCGGACCGAACCCGAGAATGCGGTGGGATTGACAGGAGAGGGTGTTTGGTATGGAGGGATCAGGCTTGATCTCTCCCATGATGTGGGTGCCGTCATGACGGAAGTAGCTTACTACGATTTCGAAGCGGCCGCCGAGTATGTGAAAGCCCACGTTGCTGAAGACGACGGCGGCGCACCTGGCGATTGGATAGCTTCTTCGGATGAGTACCAACCTACGGGAGACGGTTGGGTCGAGTTGAGCTTGGACCAAGCCGTGCTCGTCGAAGATCCTGGACAGTATTGGGCGGTGCTTGAGATAGACGACTTGGGCGACGACCATTTTCCCTTTGGATGTATACCTCCCTTTGTTTTAGATGGACAGTATATCAACACGGAAGATCCCGAGGATCCAGGAGACTGGGGCGATCTTAAGGATGACAACGTAGGTGGTGCTTGGTCTTTAGAAGTCAGAGTTGAAAGCGTCGAAACTCTTCCTGCAGATGAGATGAACGCGCATACCGTCACGCTGAACGGTGATCTTCATGGAAAATCGGCAGAAGTTTTCTTCAGGTACAGAAAGCGGGGTTCTACCACATGGTCCGAGACAACCCCCGTTCAGGTTGGTTCAGGAGAATTCAGTGATACGATAACTGATCTAGAGCCGCTGGAACAGTACGAATTCAAAGCGGTTGCGGATCTTTATGGAGAAGAGGTGGTTGGGGAAACGCTCTATTTTACTCCGGCCCACGTCTCTAGGACTACACAAGTGCATGAAGAGTGGAATGAGTATGATTTTATAGAAAACCTGCGGGTTGAAGAAGACGATCTAAGGTTGGATACGGAGGAGGATCGAGAAGAGACCTATGGATTTGAGGGAGAGAGCGAGACCGTCGATGTATCCGATATAGTTGAGATGGAGATCACGATGTTCGGAGCGGGCGGTGGTGGAGGCGGTTACGAAGAAGGAGGTGATGGCGGTTACGTCAGTGCGGTCATAGATGTGAGCGATTTCGAAGAATTAGAGATATGGGTGGGCGAAGGTGGGTATTACAACAGTTCTGGTGGCTGGGGCAGATCCGAAGGAGGAGACGGCGGTTACAATGCTGGCGGCGGAGGCGGTTCCACCGAGATCTGGGCCGACGGAACGTTTCTAGCCGCTGCGGATGCCGGCGGCGGAGGGTGCGAGTTTGTAGTTCTAGGAGATCGTTTTGGCGGGGGCGGAGGAGCAAGAGGAGGAGAAGGAGGATATGGGGTTTCCGGTAGTGGCGATGACGCAGAAGGCGGGGGTCACGGCGGCGACGGTGGCGAGAGCTATCCTCTGGGGCTAGGAGATAGAACGCCCGGAGGACCGGGAGGAGGAGGGGTGAATCCAGATCATGTTATAGCCGATCCGGAAGTAGTCATGGGAGGTGGAAGTTCCGGCGGAAGTACTGGATCTCACGGGGATCACGGCTCAGTAGAAGTGAGTTACCTGAAGAATCACGAAGAAGGCGTCAGGATCTCCGAACCGTTATCTCTAAATGGAATAGAAGATGTTGAGGATAGTTTGATAACATGGGGACAAAACGTGCCTTCCGATACGGATATAACGGTGTACACCGCAATCACGGAAGATGGATCTGAACCCTCTGATTGGGACCAAGCTCAGGACAATGATACGATACCATCCATATCTGCAGGCGATGATCTTGACGGAAAATATCTGTGGACCAGGCAGGTTTTGAGTACGACCGACGGAACCGCGACTCCACTGTTACATGATCTGACCGTGGCGGTCATGGACTCAAGCATCGGTACGTTCGATTTAACTATAGAATCCGACCAAGGAGGGACCACATATCCTTCTCCCGACACCTACACATACGATGAAGGAGCCGAGGTGACCGTAGGGGCCGTACCCGACGAGGACTGGGCATTCGATGAATGGACAGGTGACGTTCCTCCAGGTGAGGAGGAAAGCAAGGAGATAACTTTGACCATGGATGACCATAAATCATTGACAGCTCATTTTAGTATACAAGAGTTCGAGCTGACCATAGACTCAACGAACGGAGGCGAAGTGTTGGAACCCGGGGAGGGAACATTCCATTATGCATATGGAGAGATGGTGGAGTTGGAAGCGCTAGCTGAGGAGCATCACCATTTCGTAGAATGGATCGGTGACGTTGAGGAAGTTGAGGATCCCTCGGCAAACTCCACCACCATAGAGATACTCGACAATTACACCATAACTGCAAATTTCGACGTAGATTCGTATACATTGACCCTCGACTCCAGTGAAGGAGGAACCGTGACGGGACCCGGCGAGGGAAATTTTACCTATGATGCGTTTGAAGAGGTAGAGCTTACGGTATTGGCAGACGAAGGTCATGCTTTCATCGAGTGGGTCGGCGATGTTGAGAACATAGAGAATACTAAACTAGGAGATACGTCCGTTGAGATGCTCGGTAACTACTCTATCACGGCGGAGTTCGATTCGGACTTTTACGAATTGACCATTGATTCAAGCCAGGGAGGAACTACCCATCCGGAGCCGGGGCTGTACTCATATCGAGAAGGCACTGAAGTCGAAGTTCAAGCCATCCCAGACGAAGGATTTTATTTTGTCAACTGGACAGGCGATCATACTGAAGGAGAGAAAGAAGAAAAAAATATAACGCTAGTTATGGACGAGAACAAGTCGGTCACGGCACACTTCGAGAAGCTAGTGTATGAACTTATCATAGGATCTACGGAAGGTGGAGAGGTGATAGAACCTGGGGAAGATACGTACGAGTACGAGCATGGAGAAGAGTTAACCATCGAAGCCGTTGCATACCAGGATCATAACTTCTTAGCATGGGCGGGAGATACGGATGGTATAGAAGATCCAGAATCTAACATAACTACGTTAAAAATGTTAGATGACTATAATATAACAGCATATTTCGCCATGGACACTTATGAGTTGACGGTAGAGTCTACGGAAGGAGGCGAAGTCGTCGAACCGGGCGAAGGTACGTTCGATTACGCTCTTGGGACGGAAGTGGAACTGGAAGCTGCAGCGGGGCCGGGTTATCACTTCGTAGAGTGGACTGGTGATGTTGATAACGTGGAGGATCCTGGCTCGCATGAGACCACCATCATTATGGAGTCGGATCATGAGATAACTGCCAATTTTGCATCGGATACATACGAGTTAACAGTAGGGTCTACGGAAGGAGGCGAAGTCGTCGAGCCTGGAGAGGGTAATTTCGAGTACGATGCCTTCGAGGAAGTGGAACTGGAAGCTGCAGCGGGGCCGGGTTATCACTTCGTAGAGTGGACTGGTGATATTGATAACGTGGAGGATCCTGGCTCGCATGAGACCACCATCATTATGGAGTCGGATCATGAGATAACTGCCAATTTTGCATCGAAGACTTACGAGTTAACGGTAGGATCCACGGAAGGAGGCTCAGTCACAGAACCGGGAGAAGGTATTTTCGAGTACGAGCACGGAGAAGTTGTTGATCTAGAAGCTGTAGTGGAGGGATATCACCACTTTGTCGGATGGTC
>PUNG01000101.1 GCA_003551675.1 Thermoplasmata archaeon | reverse complement strand
TGATTTTCCTGGAAGAATCCTCTCTCTACACCTTCCTAAACTCTAAACTTCTTTGAGCTATCATTCAAAGCATACCATATCCGAAAAGCGTAATATGTTTAACTACGATTATGATAATCATGATTAAACGATTCGTCGACAGGGGAAGGGAATTGTCTTGGATGGAAGATCAACACTCGAACGATAGAGCGTTTCTAGTCCTATACGGGAGGAGAAGAGTGGGGAAAACCGAATTGATAAAGATAAAAAAAGGATGATCCTCGGAGAATGTAAGTGGAGTAAAAACAAGGTGGGGATCGACATCTTTTACGCTCTCAAAGAAAAGGCGAAAATAATAAGATGGAACAACGAAAAAAGAGAAGAAGAGTACATCCTGTTCTCTAAAAGTGGATTTGAAAAGAAGTTTGATCAGGTAGAGGATGAAGTAAAGCTGATCGATATCGAAGATCTGAAGAAAGATGGGAGTCACTCTCTCGTGACCAACTCTCTCCCTTCTTTAATCAAAAATACCACGATCATCAGGCTCACTACGGGATCCAACTGCCACAGACCCCACAGGTAATTGGCAGTCAATCCTAGAAGGAGGGCGAGAGACAAAAGCGAGCACACCAGTGTTTCCTTTGCATCGGCTTTAAGAGATTCTATTTCTAGTTTGTCTCCCAGTTCGTGTTTTTTATAGGCGATCAAAGGCATGGTGATCAAAGCTATTACCGCGATGATCATGCCCAAAGGCGAAGGTTGAGGTACCGCGGAGGTGATGAGCATATTCACAGTCTCGTAAAGGACATAGAGCGCCAGAAGAAAGAACGATGCTCCAACCAAGTACTGAGCCTTTTTTTCGATCCTTCTCTCTTCTTTTTCTGAGCTTATGTAGGGCTGTCTACGAAGCCGCCAGACTAGAACGATCCCCGACATGGATTCCGCTATACTGTCCACCCCGAAGCTCACCAGTGCGACACTACCTGAAACTGTTCCAGCAAAAATAGAAAAAACCGCTTCTACGATGCTGTACAAGATAGTAAAATACTCCAGCTTGAGAGCTTTCTTGAAGTCCTGCCGCATGTCAATTTTAATACCTGGTGTGGTATAAACTTTAGGGCCTGCGTCAACTCATATATGTCAATGGCTAGATTTTATAGTCGATGACCCGACTTTTTTAGTGTCTTTGACTTAGTAAGGCCCGCTCGATACAAAAAAAGGCAAGGTAGATAAAGACCTAGAGATGTAAAGAACGATAAGATGTTAGGTTTGATAATAGATTTTGGACTGATGATATTCATCGCGATGATGATATATCTGGACGTTAAAAAACAGGACTTTAAAAGCGATGTTTTCTGGATGTGGCTTTTAGCTTTGTCCATAGGATATTTCATCCTACAGATAATAGGTGTAGCCGCAGTATTCACGATCTACATGGTTTGGGGACGAAATCGTCCACAGAATAGAAAGGGTTAAAAAGGATTTAGTGATGTTAAATAGACAGTCAATAGGACACTTATGTGGAGCGGAATAATCATGAAAAAGTCCAGAAAGAAACAGGTCAAAAAAAGTCACTTCGACTGGTACTCTCAGATCGTCAGCGGTGCCCCTAAAAAGGTCATCGCCGTTATAGTGATATTTACATTGATGATGGGTTTTTTCGCTTCGGGCATGGAGATGGATACAGACGAAGAACATTTCGAGCCCGAATCGGATAAGCAGGAGTACATGGAAACAGTGAGAGAAAGCTTTGGAAGGGAGGATGTAGAGAGAGATACGGTTCAGGTGATATTTTCAGGGTTAGAAGATGATGTTTTTACCGTTGACGTGATGGAGGATATGCTTGCCTTAGAAAAAGCCATCCAAGAAGATGAAAAGGTAAATCGCACCCTTCTCCGGACTTTCGATATGCCTGAGGGAGTTACTACGCTTACCAGCACCTTTTTGACCGCGGATAGGATCAGTACGCTTGAGAGTTCTGTGATCCAGCAGGCCATGGCAACTCCCGAGATACGTTCCATGGCTGAGAATCAGACGGAGATGTACCACTACATGAACACCTCTCTCGCTAAGAACGTAATGCTTTTGGAGGAATTCCAAGAGATCCCTTCTTGGGGAGGTCTAGAGGGTGCGGATATGACTTTGACATCCATGTCACGGATCGCACCGGAACCGGCTTATTGGCATCATATAGAGGGGTATCGAGAGGAATTTTTCGATCTGACTGGAACTCTTCTAGCCTACGAAGATATAGGACATCAAGAGGCATCCGTGTTCATAGATGATTGGCTGACGGAGATGGAAGATACCGAAGTAGAAGAAACCCATTTTTATGAACTGGTCCAGGGAACCGATCATATATTAAGCGCCGAGGACGTTCCTCCCGCTTCTAAGGGAACTGCACGAAACATGACAGGGGTTTTTTTGAGTATTGCAGAGCCCGTTTCTAACCTACAATCTATCGAACATGCGCTTCTAGGTGAAGAAGATGGGAATCCAGTAGGAGAAGAATTCTCGATGGAAATGACCCATGAGGAAAAAGCAGATAGGTTAAATGAATTAACAGACGATGATATCAAAGAAACCGTCGCTGATATCGTAGATTATGATCCCTCAGAATTGAACGAGGCCATCGCCCTAGGAGAAGCTAATCTCGCCGATAGTATAGGAAAGGCGGAGGAAGGGCTGATCCATCTATTCATAATGGAGGAGATACTGGGGATGGCTATAGAGGAGGTGGAAGAATACATAGGGCCCGAGGATCTCGAGGACCTAGAAAATTATCAACGATTCGTTAAGCAAAGTATAGATACCACTTCCAACGAAACCATGGTAGAGTTTTATACATCCAAGGTAACCATTCAACAATCTGAACGGTTCGGCCCGGCCTTGGAGGCCATGGGAGGAGCCATGGATCGAAGCGTCAGCAATGACTTCTCGCCAACGGAGGACCCTGAATCCATCGTGGCCCATAGCTCCATCGCCATAGTTTTCATGGATCCCGAGATCGATAGAGATGAAAGATTAAAGGCCCAAAGAAGGATCATCGATATAGGAGAGGATATATCGGAACATTCGAAGGTCAGGGTTTTCGGCATACAGCTCATGATGGAGGAGATAAACGAAAGTGCAGATCAGAGTTTGAATCAACTTTTACCTCTGGCTTTCGTACTGGTTGTGATCATCTTATTCATCATCTTCCGATCATTGATGGAAACTGTTCTCAGTCTGGGAACTCTTGCTATAGCCATCCTCTGGGCCTTCGGGTTCGGAGTGATTTTAGGTTATAGCTTTAACCCTATGATCGTAGCGGTCCCCATACTGATCACGGGTCTGGTCATCGATTACGGGATACACATGGTGATGAGGTATCGGGAAGAGAAGGGTAGAGGTAATACACCCAGTGTATCCAGTAAAACTACTATATTGACAGTAGGCGCCGCTCTTGCTCTTACCAGTTTTACCACCGCAGTCGGTTTTATCTCCAACAGATTGAGCAACCTTGAGGCGATGCAGCAGTTCGGAACTTTGGCCGCCGTCGGTATAATTTCCAGCTTTATATTGATGACCACGTTCTTACCTGCGGTCATACAGGTTCTCGATGAGAGAGATGGGAATAAAAACAAAAAGAAAAAGAAGAGAAAATTGACAAAAGTCGCAGAAAAACACGGTTCAGATATCATCAGCAGAGTGCTGAGTACATCTACTGATGCCTCTGACAAACATCCATGGGTAGTATTGATCTTAGTGATGATCATAACCGGCTCAGCTGTTATTGGCGCTTTGAATGTAGACACTACGTTCAACATGGAGGATTTTTTGCCTGACGATCAACCCCAGAGTCAAAACATAGTCTTCGTCTCCAGGAATTTTGATGTGTCTGAATCACATGCATTCATCTTGACTGAAGACCAAGACATCGATTCTAGTGAATACCTTTACGCCGTCAGAGATACTACTACTAACATAGGCGGTTTAGAATTGGTGGGTAGGGATAACGGAAGTGTTCACTCTCCGCTGTCGGTGATACAAACTTACGGGATGGCAGCCAGAGGTACGGATGAATACAACGAAACCATCGTAGATGTCTTCGAGGCTAGTGATACCAACGATGACGGTGTGCCTAACCAAAACGTGACCGCTTTATACGATCTACTCTTCGAATTCCACGAAAGCAGGGATGAGGCCATGAGCGTGTTGAACCGAACAGAGATCTCTCCAGGAGAGTATGAATATAATAAGGGATTGATACGTCTGCTGGAGGACGCGGATACCCTGGCTACAGATATAGGCAAAGCCGCGATACTGGAGGAAGATCTAGAGGGAGCGGTAGCACCTTTGAGAGATGCGGGATTCACTGCGATGATAACCAGCTCGACGATGATAGCACAGGAAACCACTGATGAGTTGGACCGCACCCAAAGACTATCATTGATAGCTACCATGATCATCGTTGCCATAACACTGACCATAGTATTCTACGTGAACGACAGATCGTTAGTACTGGGTGTGATCACCACACTCCCCGTAGTTATGATAACTCTATGGGTCCTAGGATCTATGTACCTTTTCGATATACCTTTGAACGTCATGACGGTCACCATCACAGCTTTAACTATCGGTATGGGCGTCGATTACAGTATCCACATATCCCACAGATTCCTTGAAGAGCGTTCAAAATCGGAAAATAATCTGTATCGAGCCATGCATAATACGGTGCAAAATACAGGGGCGGGCATATTCGGTTCCGCCACCACTACGATAGCCGCCTTCGCCGTGGTCTGGACTTCGGATATACCGCCTATATCTCAATTCGGGGGCATAACCGCACTCGCCATGCTGTACAGTTTCATCGCTGCGGTATTCATACTACCCGCGGGCTTGATGGTCTGGGCTAGGTATCACGATCCAAAGTGATGGATCTACCAGGTATCCAGAAGATCTTTCGTCGAGTTCCTGCGATAATCGGCTGATATATCGTGTGAAGCGATGCTATATACCAAGAGGTCAGTCCGAATTCATTCCAGCCTGAAGACACAAGCGGGAGTTTTTTCCAGAGCTTCAGGTATCTTTATCTTTAAACTACTGCCTGTGCGGTGATCCTCGGGAGAAACATCCGAGCCGAGTATCGATATGTTAGAACGGTCTCGTAAATTCTTGAGAGTAACTTGTTTTCCGGGTTTGGGATCGAGGATCGTCGCGTAAACCGTATCCTTTTTACTGGTGTATCTTATCTTCATACCTTCGGGCGTGGACGTTCCTGGGGTTATCCAGGGCCGGCTACCGAAGATGGCTTCACCGTTCTTATCAAGCCAATCTCCCAAGTCCAAAAGGACTTTCTTTTGTTCGTTGGGTATGTGACCGCTGCCGTCGGGACCGACGTTGATCATCAGATTACCGTTTTTGCTGACTATATCTACCAATAGATGTACCAACTCGTCAGAGGACATGTAATCCTCCGCGGTCTCCATGGAGTTGTATCCAAAGGACGTACCTATACCTCGAACGCATTCCCACTTTTCTTCGGCGATCTCGTCGAAAGAAGAATACTCTGGTGTTACGTAATCATAGTGCGGAGGCGCCATGGTGGTCAACTTCCCGTCAACCCACATCTTTTTAGCAAAATGATTGATCAATTTTCTTACGGGGTACCGGCGGAACATCCATTGAACCGGAGCAGGTATCTGCTTCCAACGGTCGTTTACCACGCCATGGGGGACCGTATTATAGTATATCGAGAACAGTTCGCTCAGATCTCTGCCCGGAGGAAAACCGATATCGCTCCATAGAACGTCGGGCTCGTATCTCTCTATGATCTCAAGCCAATGGTTCCAAACATAGTCGAGATAGGATCTATCCGTGGGCCCGTTGGTCAATAGATCGGCCATGTCACGGATGGGGCCAGGATTAAAACTCCAGTCCAGAGCGCTGGAATAGTAAACACCGTATCTCATGTCTCGAGATCTTACGGAATCTGCAAGTTCTCCTATCACATCTCTATGGGTATGCCATCCCTGGATCACCGGTTCAGCTTTAGAGCTGTTGAAGAGTAGAAAACCGTCGTGGTGTTTTGCACCCGCTACCACGTATTCAGCACCGCTTTTTTCGAAGAGCGAAGCCCATCGGTCCGGATCCCACTTCTTTACGCTTTCGGTAAAAGGCTGCACGAAGTCTTTGTAGTCGAAGTCCTTACCGTATCTTTTACGATGGTATCTCCAAGTGTCGCTCCCCTCTATATCCATGGAGTTCATGTACCATTCCGCATAAGGGTTGTTTTGAAAATGATACCTCCAACCGCCTTCCCTGAGATTATCGATTATGTTGCGTTTCGGGGCATAAGCAGGTACCGAATACAGACCCCAATGTACGAATATACCCAATTTAGCATCTTTGAACCACTCTGGAAGAGGATGTTTTTTTACGGATTTTATTGTTGGCTTGTATCTCATATAGAAAACAAGTAGATATCTTAGTTATTTATATCTTCTCGACGAAGATAGTGTGAACGGTATCCGGGGAGTGTTGATGGGATCTAACACCTCAGGAAGGACACATGATCCTTCTGTAGTCCTGGCTCTCACCTAAAGTTTTAAGTATTAGAAAGTAAATTTATCCGGGTATAATAAATCATAACTTAAAGGTGGAGACGATGGCAGGCATAGAAACTAAAAGAAAAGTGAACCTTCTAGGCGAAGCTGGAGTAGGTAAGACTTCTTTGACCCTACGTTTCGTCAAGGATGTTTTTGGAGAGGAATACTTGAAAACCATAGGCACGAACGTGTACACCAAGAAACTTTCAATCAGCAATTCTGAAGTCAAACTGATCATATACGATATAATGGGCGAGACCGGTTTCGAAAGCGTTCGGGACAGGGCCTTTGAAAAGTCTACCGGGGCTATAGCTGTGGCGGACTCTACAAGAAAAGAAACCCTGGATAAACTCATCAACGATTGGCTGCCCAAGTACAAAAAATCCGCCGTAGACGATGCGCCTATAATCTTGGCCATAAACAAGGTCGATCTTGAAGATCAAGAGATAACGGAAGAGAGTTTACCTCAAGTAGTGCACTCCGTATTCGACTCCGTATTTTTCACCTCCGCTAAAACCTCCGAAAATGTGGAAGAGATGTTCCAAGAGTTAGGATTCAAAAGTATATACTCACGATGGGTCCACAAAGGACTGATACAAAAACGGGAATCGCTGGAAGAGAGTGAAATAGAAACTCTGCTCGAAGATGAAACCATAGACGAGCCGAAAAAACTTATCTCGGTACTTCTCACCTATGCATCGGAATTAGGTGATATATCCTATGGTACCAGGGAGAAGATATTCGAGGAAAGCGGTATAGATAAATTTTCATTGGAGGACGAAACGGTATCTGAACAACAGGCGGTTTCTTTTGGAGAGGGACTGATACAGTGGTACGAGGATAACAACGATGAAAAGTCCGGTGCCGCGATAAAAAGAGTGCTCAAAAAATACGAAGAAGATTCGTAGAGTGCCTTCACAGTTCTCTCAAAGCTTTCTTACACCTGTCCACCCAGAGCATCATGCCTCTTTCATCAAAGGCTTCCAACGCATCTGTGAGATATCCTTCCGCTCTTTTCTGTTCATCTAGATCTTTGAACAGCAGAGCGTGTTCGTATATCACCTTGGGCTGATCGATCTTACGACCGCTATCTCGGAGTGCCTTCTCGGCTCTTTTGAATTCTTGATCCGCTCTTTCCGGTTCACCTTTTTTTCTATAGACCATGCCAAGTACCCTGCGGCTCTTTCCTTCCTTGGGTCTCACGCCCATCTCGGTGGACAGCTCAACGGCTTTTTCGGCGTTTTGAAGGGCCAGATGGTGATCTTCCTCTCCTATGTAGAACTCTGCGAGTAAGCATAGATTCTCTATCGACACCTGTTTACTCCCTATCTCAAAGCATATCTCTAGGCTTTCGTCGAGACATCTTTTACACTTCTCCTTCTCCCCTTGAAACCAGAAGACCTTGGCGATGTTGTTCAGCGATTCGGCGGCACCTCGTTTTTCACCGATCATCTTACTTATCTCTAAACTCTTTTCGTGATGTTCGAGACTCTTTTTGAGATCTCCTTTATCACGATACGCCGTGCCTATATTGTTGAGAGATATAGCGATACTCTGCTTCTCTCCGATCTTTCTACTGATCTCCAGGCTTTCCTGGTAGTTTTCAAAACTCCTATCTATCTCGCCTTTATCCCTGTAAGCGGAGCCGATATTGTTCAGTGCCATGCCTATACCCCGCTTTTCCCCTATCTTCTTCCATATCTCTAGACTCTCTTCGTAGTGCTCGAGACCTCTATCCAATTCCCCTTTATAGTCGTAGAGCACGCCGAGATTGTTGAGTGAGTTACCAAGTCCCTCTTCGTCTCCTATCTCTTCTTTCAACTGCAGCGCCTCGTTCAACTGGGTCAGCGCTTTATCGTACTCTCCTCGTCTCAAGTATAGCGTCCCTATGTCGTGCAGTGCGTGGGCCCTCTCTCTATCGTTCCCGACTTCCTCGGCGATCTTCAGACTTTTTCTCCACGCCTCTTCGGCCCCGTCGTAGTTTCCCATCCTCAAGAAAGCCCACCCTTTTACACCTAAAAGTTTCAACTCATTTTCTATGATCTCAGGATCATCGAGATCTTCCACCAATCCCAATCCTTTTTCGCATATCTCCAAACTCTTGTCGTAATCGCTTTCTTCCTCGTAGATCTTTGCCATCTTACCGTATAGACCCGCCTTTTCATTGGGGTCCCTCGCCAGGTCCAAGGCCCTTTCGTATTCCTCGAAGGAATCGTCGTATTCTCCCTTGAGCTTGTAAATATCCGCTAGGCCCTCGTAGGCATCTTTCAACTTGTCCTCGTCCTCCAGCATCTCTATGGAATACTCATAGAACATCTCCGCCTCGTCGTTTGCATATCTTTCTTTAGCACTTTCTGCGGCTTTCAAGAGGTAGTTGCCCGCTTCTTTGTCATCTGCCTTGTAATAGTGCAGACCGATCTCGTCCATAACTCCTTCTTTATCTTCGTCGTAGAGTTCTTCGTAGCTACTAGCTACCATGCGATGGTACTCCCTCTGCAGTTCCTCATTCAACCCATTATAGAGTACCTCTCTTATCTTGCTGTGGTCGAACCTGTACTTTCTCTTGATAGAGTATATCAAGTTATGGGTTCTCTCCATCTCGTTGAGGTTCTTCAGGAGTTTTATCCTGTTCATACCTGTCATGACTCCCAGTACCTCGCTCTGGAACTCTTCGCCCACTACGCTGGCACATTCCAACAGTTCTCTCTGTTCTTCCACCAGCCTGTCCAATCTTCTGACCACGAGATCGTAAACCTTCGCAGGCGTGTGTACTTCTTCAAGAGTTTTTTCCGCTCTCCATACCCCTTCCTCTTCGTCCTTTACAATATGATTTTCTTCTACTAAGTTACGGAGTAGTTCCAATAAAAAGAACGGGTTCCCTTCGCACTCGTTATACAGTTTTTTCACCACTTCGTCTTTTAGTTCTATGTTCCCCAATATATCTTCCATGAAATCTTCCACATCGGTTTCCTTCAACCTTTTCAATCTGATCTCTTGAAACAGCCCCTCCCTGTTCATCTCCTGCAGTGTCTTTTTCAGTTGATGTATCTCTCCGTCGTACCTTTCTACTATGTCTTCCGGCCTGTACGTACCGACTATCATCACCTTGTTATCCTTGGTATTTCTAGAAAGGTAGTGTAGTAATTTTAATGAAGACGGATCCGCTTGATGCAAATCGTCCAAGAATAACAGGACCGTTCGCTCAGAAGAAAGCCTTTGTAAGCCCAAGAGTACGTTGTCGAACAAGTTCTCCTGTTTTATCTTGGGATCGTCAACGATATACTCTCCTTCGTATTTACCCGACTCTATGAACCACTCCATCTCGGATTCCGTCTCTTTTACTTCATCGAGGTCTCCATCCCAATCTTTCAATTCTTTCGCCTTCCCGTAGAGCCTTTCCTTCATATCGTCTATAAGGAACTCGCTCTTCGAACCTTCGATAACCACCGCCAAAGATATACCTTCTAGGGATTGTATAAGGATGTTATAGTCGCCGTAGCCGATGGAGTTCAGTTCTCCTTTCTCTTCCCTCCCCATCATGGACAAGGAGTCCTTTACGAAGTCCTGGACCAATTTGAGCATAGAAGAAAATATATCAGGATCTGTTTCGTCCCCCACGTCCTCTCGTTCCGCCTTGGCCACCAGTATGCCGGCCTCGTTTATCAGATAGGCCGCAAGTACCTTCGGCGGCGGTTCGTCGGATATCAAGTGATAAAGGTCGGCTTCCCGAAGACCTTCGATGACGGGCATCAGAGGTTCTAAACTGTCGGTCCAGCACCTACCCTGTATTATCTTAGCACCTTGGTCCTCCGCCGACGTTAACAGTTCGTTCACGAGCCTTGTTTTACCTATCCCTGCCTCACCAGAGACGAACACGGTAGATCCGCGTCCTTCCTTCGAACGTTGGAATAGTCCTATCAGTCTTTCTAACTCTGCGTCTCTCCCTATCAATTCTGGTTTGAAACTTAGATGCAGGGGTTCTTCCTCCATAGCTTCTCAAATCATCGAAAAGTATAAATGTTTTATGATGCCGCCGTGACAATGTAGTATTCCGTAAAAGTTTGCATTAGCACTGCAAAGATTCATTAAAAGTTTGTATCCTCATTGCAAACTTTCTTGGTCCGTTTGTTCATCTTTCATCTCTGTGTTGCTCCCTTCACCGCCCTTCATCATCATGTACGCTACTGCGACTAGAACTATCACTAAGATCACGACGATCATCCCTATACCACTCTCATCATCCTCATCTTCCTCCTCTTGGAATATCGCGGTTATTTCTTTATCCTCGTCTATAGTTATGGTCACCGTACTTTCAGTACCTGTCGCGTCTCCTCCCCATTCTTCGAAAAGCCATTCATCGTCTGCAGTCGCAGTTATCGTGACCTCTGTTCCTTCTTCGTAAGTATGATTTCCCTCCGCGGGATCCGTACTGCCTTCTCCTTCGATGTTTATCGTTAGGTCGTATTCTACTTTCTCTTCGACAATCACAGTTTCGGATCTGTCACCCAACTCAACAGAATATTTTCCTACTTCATCGACTTCGTGAGTATGATCAATAGCTTCACTTTCACCAGGCTCGAGAGTTAGACTCGTTATTACTTCATCCTCGATCGTCAGTTCAATCGTACCTTCCGCTTCACCTACATTCTCCACGTCCGCTGTAACGGTTATCTCGAGTGCGTCAACCTCTACACCGAAGTCGGTCACCAAAAATTCCGCTTCCGGCTCGTCTTCCTCTTCAAAATGAGCTGTTATATCTCTATCTTGGTCCATGGTGACGGTTATCTCCTTTTCCGTACCGGTTGCGTCACCAGTCCACTCTACAAAATACCATCTTTCGTCTGGTACGGCTTCAAGAACGACTTCTGTACCCTCCTCGTACTCCTCTTTATCGTGATCGACCTCAACCGTACCTTCACCTTCGATATCTATGGTCAACTCGTACAGATCTAAGGTCGTTACAGTTATGTCTCCGAGCTCTTCGACCAATTTGCCATTCACATCTCTTATCTCTACCGTGTAGATACCTACGGCGTCAAATGTATGTTCGTGCTCGATCTCGTGGGTTTCACCTGCTCCTATCTCCTCTTCGTAGATCAACTCTTCTTCTTCCCTAGACTCTTCCACAAGGTAAACGGTTACGGGCGTGGCGAAATCAACAACATTTTCTACCGTCGCTTCTATGGTACCTTCTTCACCGAGCTCGACTTCTTCTGGTATCGACCACTCTGTCACTTCCAAAACCGAGTCTATATCTACGACAGATACGTGATCAAGGAAACCTACGAATCTATCTTCAGCATCCCATATCTCTAATGTGTATTCGCCTACTTCTTCGTACATATGGTCATGATCTATGTTTGTTGTTTCACCAGCAGCTACTCCCTCCTCGTAGATCATCTCAGCTTCGCCATCAGCGTCTATCAGGGCTATCCGTGCCGTATCGTCTTCTTCACCCTGGTTCTCTACTTCTGCTTTTATGTTGCCTTCTTGACCTACGCTTACTAAGTCATCGACTTCTGAGCTGATCACGTTCAAGTCAACATCGGGATCGTACACGATCACGTAGGTGTCTATTGTGGTAAACACAGGCTCATCTTTGCCGCGCACTTCTAACTGCAGCGAGTAGTGACCTCTTCTATCCACGTTTGTGGTGGGTATCGTTGCCTCGAATATACTGTAGGTATCCTTTTCTATGAGAGTGATATCTTCTTCACGTACCTCTTCCAGTATCTCGCCGTTGGGCCCCCGTCTCAGTGTAAATCTCCACTCATCCATGTTGTCCTCCGTCAACGGCCCTTTGTCAACGAAAGGATACGACTGAGCGTAGTGCCCCTCTCCTCTGGCCTCTATGGGATCACCAAGGGCAACCGGATCAACCTCTTCTATGTGGTCAAGCCTTATCTCAGAGATATCGAACTGCTCCGGCCAGTAACCGTATTCAAACTCATGACCTTCTGCTTCTTCTCCTTGGAAGGGATAACCGTAATCGTCCCATCTTTCAAAGGTCATAGAACGACAGTCCGTATCATAATCCTTTATGTAGAACGGACCCACTGATATGTAAGAATGTTCGTACTCTTCTATGAAGTCTATGATGCTCTCTAACGTAGCTTGGACTTCGGCAAGATCCGAGGGTATCGGAGAACCTCTATCAGCATCCAAATAGTACGGTAGGTACTCTTCATCTATCATGGTCTGTAAAACTTCTACCAGATCTTCACACTGTGTTGGTGATATCTGATGTATCCAGTTGTCTGGAATTCCAATCTCATAGTTGTACGTTTCATCCACGTCCGATATATCCCATATTTCCGTGCCTCCGTGCATGTGATCCCATCCTTCGTAGGTCAATGGGTGCACTTCGGGAAAGATCTCATAGTAACTGCCGATCTTGTCATCCATGGGAAACGTGTAGTCTCCATATACAGTGTAAGTTCCGTCCTCGTTCCACTCTATCGCATGGATGCTGTCCCACCAAGGTGAATTTTGGGCCTGATGCCTCGGTAAGAATGGATCTTCAGCAGGGTTACCCAGTTCCTTCTCACGGGCGTAGTTTGCCATGACGTCCCGTATGGTGAAGTCTGTACCGTCGTGCCACACGTGTTCCTCGTGCAGGTCTATGGTGACGGCTACAGCCGCATATCCGTCCTCTATCAAACCGGCATCTATCAATTCATCACGGGTATACCACTCTCTAACTACTTCCCATTCGTCTTCTCCTGTCTGGATCGCCGGTATGTAATCCACAGCCGTCTCAGGTATCTCTATGTACTCTTCAAGTTCACCGTATATCCACTCGTAATCTGTCTTCACGTTCCCCCGTCTCTCCCACGGATCCGTATCTCTACCTTCAGACCAGTAGGAGTTCACTTCCATGGGTAATCCGGTCTCAGGATGCATCCTAGAACCGTGTTCTCTAGCCATCTTTCTCAGATAATCTCCGTAAATATCTGCCGAACCACCATAGGCGTTCCAGTTGTCCATGTAAGGCCTGTCGATACCCGTGAATATTCCCGCTTCAAGAGTTCCATCGATGGTAGTCATGGTCCTGGGTCCGAAGTACGAATCGTAACCGCTTATGGTCTCGACCACGGAGTCAAGTACATGGTCGGGGTTGTACAGATAAAAAGAAAATTCCGTGAGCAGGAAGACCCTCAGGGATTCTTCGAAACCCATCTGACTCGTATCTATCTTTTCTTCCCAGTAATCAGATTCCGACTCTACCTTTCCTTCAAAGATATCCCTTGACCTCATATCTAGATCACCAACTGTCTTGTTCGCATGTTTCCATATGTTCAACTCGGATCTTACACGTTCGGAAGGTCCTATCGGATCGTCATACCCTTCGTCATCGTACTGCCAGTGCTCTTCAGGTCCGTAGGTCTGCACGAAACCGTACCACGGAGCGTACATCTGTGCCGCTCCTGCTCCTTTGTAGTACCCTGTTTGAGTCGATACCCAACTACCCGTGTACATGTGGTAACCTAGATCGTCGTAGGGATCAGGGTCGCCGAAAAAAGCCCTCGGGATCGCAGTGGTCGAATCTACTGGATCTACCCACGCATCGAAACCAAGGTCCTGCAGTATCTCTTCAAAGTAATAGCCTAGATCGAGTCTCCAGTCTTCTACCCTAGACATTATTATGATCTCTATATCATGCCAGTCTTCTCCTGGAGCTCTGTACTGCCAGTGATCTCCGTCGTGTCTTACCTCTCCAAAAGCAACTTCTTCCTGTATCTCTTCCATTGCCCCCTCTATTATCCATTCTAAGAACTCTCGATCCCCTTCCGGGGCTAGAGCATATTTCTCTTCCACGGCCTCGACAAAATGATCCTTCCATACTTCTTCGCTTCTATCGATGTAGTTGTACCTGGTGCTGCCATACCCGTAGAGCAGTTGGTCTATCATATCTTCTCTGTCCACATACTGCATCGCGAACCTGATATCGTTGTGTGCGAAGGGATTGACCGTCCATTCTCCGTCTTTGTTGTTCGCTAACCAACGTATCTCTTCAGGTTCGTCTATCCAGCTTGCATCGATGGCGTCCTCCATGGCCTTGGTTCCATATCCCTCGTGGGACGGATTGATTAACAAATTATAGTAAGATGTTCGGGCTTCCCATTTTTCTAATTCAGGTCGGGGAATAGGCTTCATTAGATCTTTGGGTTCTAGACGATGCAAAAGAAGATCGATTTCGCCTTCGTAAACGTCGCCTATACCCTCATTCAGATCGTCAACCAATTTTACATCGACCTTATCTATGAGTTCTCCTTCTTCATCTCCGGCGGTCTGTGCACCAAAAAGAGTCACTCCTCCGATGACTAAAACCGATACGACCAACAGAGATAGGACCTTCTTCAAACCTACCATATTTTCCCTTCCGTTGTACATTAAAGTGCACGAACAATATTTAAGTCTTTTTAATCGACATTTTCATAGAAAGATGAGTGACTTGAGTTCGATACAAACGATCCTACCGTCAGTCTTCCTCCTCTGGATCATCAACAGTCTTCTCGTCACTCTGTACTATTCAGACTAATACGGGCAGAGTGAAATCTTCCGCTTTTGTGTGGTACTCCTCGTCCTCTTCGATAAAATTTTATAGTAAGAGAGATATACCAACTCGCTTAAGAAGAGGTGGATGATCGTGAAAAAGAAAGTATTTGTGGTCGCTCTCGCTTTCTCACTACTGCTGAGCGCACCGTTAGCCCTAGGGGGCGAAGCGAACGAAGGAGACGTTAAAACAGTGATAGAATGGGATGGGAACACACAACTGAGCGAGTGGTCCTACGAGGAACTAGGAAGACTGGAATTTAGTCATGACGTGTCTTTTGATTCGTTGGGTTCGAACACCATAGAAGTCAGGTACGGTGATGATGTGCTGACATCTCGTGAAGTCATTGTCAGCAGTCCTTCGGGGAGATATGATCTTATCCTCGAGCCTGACTCCGTAAGAACCGAAGAGGAAAAACCACACGATGCAAAACCGGAGCTGCAGCAGCGAGTGGAAGGTTTGTTCGCCGAGATTCAAGTCCATGAAGACGATGTTTACTTAGGAGATATGATAACCGTGGACGTCACGGTAATGAATGAATTACAGGAAGAACGTACTATATTTTTGTATTTGGTCCATGAAAACGATACAGAGTTGTTATATGAGGACGTGGTCTCACCAGCGGGAGATATAAGAGGTCATGAGATCTCTTTTGTTTACGATCTAGAGGATGCCCATATACCTTCAGAACTCTTCGTGGAATGCACCGGTCATGCCGCCAGATATCGACACAGGCGTATCGAGGTTCAAAGGCCTACCGAGCCGTTCGAGTTGGTCAGGTGGACCGGTGACTATCGAGGGGATCCGAAAGCGGACGAAATAGTCGTGACCATGGACCAAGACAGAGAGATCAGAGCCCACTTCGGGGAGGAAAGGTATGATCTCAACGTGGATACTCTAGGAGAAGGGGAGGTGAATTTAGAACCCTCTAAAACATCATATGAACGAAACGAGAAAGTTCATCTTGAAGCCACCGCCGAAAAGGGAGGATGGCAATTCAGCCACTGGATAGGTGATCATCCAGAAGGAGAACAGTTCCATGATGAGATAACGGTGACCATGGATAGAGTGAGGAGATTGAAGGCCGTATTTGAGAACGTCGATACCTCGGTGGAGCACGAACTCAACGTGAACGTTGAAGGTGAAGGCGTTGTAGAGTTAGAACCGGAGAAAGAGACTTATCACCAAGGCGAAGCGGTGAGACTTCAGGCCATCCCTGCAGGAGGTTGGCAGTTCGATAGATGGGTCGGAGATATTCTAGGAACAGATGAAGAGATCACCATCGTGATGGATAACCATAAAGATGTGACAGCCACATTTGACGACGATATCACCTACTCTCTTGATGTGAGCATCCACGGTGAAGGTAGAGTCGACAGAAACCCGTTCCGACTAGAATACAGTGAAGGAACCGCGGTGACGCTCACGGCCACACCAGAAGATACTCTCATACTAGAAGATATAGATAGAGGCGACATGGTAGGAGATTTCCACGATGATATGACCGTTGCCGAAGGGAATATCAGGGAAAATCTCTACGAGCAAGCGAGTACATGGTTGAGCGGGAACACAGATGTGACTGATATCCCTGAGTTGGAGGAAACAGATCCCTTGGATATCATGTTCGGTAAGAGAAACCAGGATTGGTTGGAAGATCCAGAGCCTCTAGAAGGGCAGTATGAGATAAGTATCAGGATGGATGGGATCGATATAGATGTACAAGATGCACAGCTCGTAGTCTATGAAAGGGCGAACGACACAGAAGAAAGTTTCCTCTCTCGATATGGGATGTTTTTGATACCTATCATCGCACTGATACTCGTGGCAATATTTGTCGGATGGAAAAAGAAAAAAGAACCCGAAAAAGATACTATACCACAACAACCACCGGGAAGCGATGACGAAGAACAAGCGAGCAAAGATGAAATACCCGAATGTCCTAGGTGTGGAGACGATCTAAGATATATTAAGGAATACGAACGTTGGTACTGCGACAAGTGCCGCGGATACAAGTGAAAGATATCTCTCCAGATACGCTCTAACGTCAAAAAAAGAAAAAAGGGTTTTTTTACTGTTGGACCTTGTTTTTTAGTTCTTCAACGATCTCAGGGTTACGCAGCGTCGAAGTATCTCCTGCGGATTCGCCCTTTTCCAGTTTCTTCAGTATCCTTCTCATGATCTTACCGGATCGCGTTTTTGGTAGGTCGTCGGTGAATCTAACAGCGGATGGTTTCCCTATAGGTCCGATTATCTTACCCACGTGGTTCCTGAGTTCTTGTCCAAGATCGTCGGAAGCTTCGTTTCCGGACTCGAGTATCACGTACGCCATGGGTACTTGGCCTTTGAGGTCGTCGGGAGCTCCGACAACGGCGGCTTCCGCCACTGCCTTATGGTCTACCAATGCGCTCTCCATCTCC
>PUNG01000059.1 GCA_003551675.1 Thermoplasmata archaeon | reverse complement strand
TTCCTCCGTTCCTATGTATAAATTACTAATATAAAAGTGTTCTAAATTTTGGTTTCTCGCCGTTAAATCTACCTCCTTTTGATCGCTTGATAGATGTCTATTACTGCTTGTAGACAAATCAAAAGGGTGGTCAACTATATTAAAATCAATATCAAAGGCCAAAACCCAATCATCGCCGGATTGATAATAGTTAATTATGTCAATATCTGCCTCAACTTCATAAATTTCGCCCTCATTTAATTCCGGCTCAATTTCAAAGTGTTCAAACCCGTCGCCTGCGCCTATATCTAAAGCACCTATCAACGGGTTAAAATGAAAAATATATTCATATCTTGGTACCTCTAAACTTTGAGCATTTGCTTCCGCTATAAACTTCGTATTAAAATAAAAGGTTTTGCCAATGTCATCGGGTGTAATATAAAAGTGTTCTGAAGGCAAAATCTTAGGTTCTTCTATCATTTCATCAAAATCCACTGCTATCGGTAAAAAGTTAACTCCGCCAATTTCTACAATTTCAGCGTTAAAATTTTCTTCCCACATAAGATCGTATAGTTCAAAATCTCCCCAATGGCTTCCGGTAGTTCCTACCGGATAATTATCAGCATTAAAACTTCTTATTTTTTCGTTTTGCGCGTGAACTTCCGGAGTGGCCAAAAATCCGGCCATAACAAAAAAACCGCAAAAAATCAAGGCCGTTATAGCCGTTTTAAGCGTTTTATTTTTTTTATCCGTTCTATTCATAGTAATTTGAAAGATTTAAAAGTTCCAAAAATTAAAAGCAAAATGATCGCGCCCCCAATCACTCCGGTCAATGTTTCCCAATACGGCAAGGCCTCCAAAATATCAAAAGTGCCGTCGGCAAACTCCAAAGCCTCGGCTTCCGGTGTTTCAAAAGCAACACTAAAAAAACCGCGTGCCATTTCGGCAATCGCGGTAAACGGCGCAATAATAAAACTAAAAATCGTTTGAACGCTGGCAAATAAAAAAGAAAAGAGTAGGCCAACGTCATGGATTAAATGCTGGACGCCTGTTAACATTTTATTAACCTTTTAATAACTTTATTAAAATACCAATAACAATCACGCCAATCATAACGCCAAAAACAAGCGTTAAAATCGGCATAAAATCGCTAAAAATCATTTGAGCATATTCAATAACCTCGCCAACCTCCTGGCTACCTATATCAATTAATTGAGGGTTTTCTGCGTGAGTAAAATTTAACATAATAAACTAATTAACTATCCCCGGAGGCGGTAGCGCCTGCCTCCGGAGGCAATCAATTAACGCTTATCCGGTGATAATGCCTTTCACTCTCCTCGCTACGTAAAACGCAAGGGGTATTCCTATGGCAAGGGCTAAAAGTGGCCAAACTTGGCCAAGCAATTCCCCGGCATAGTCCAAAATTTCCGGCACGTTAATCGCTTCTCCAATGGCGTCAAATGCGCCACCTGTTTCCGCTGAAACTAAAAGCTGATTAAACATAATTTTAAAAATTAACTAATAATTATTAAATTATAACGTCAACCTTTTGAAAAGTCAAAAACCTCCGGCAAAGGTCGTAAACCGGAGGCTTTTGGCCAATCAAAAAATAAACTTCGTAATAATGTAAACCAAACACTCAAAAACTATAAAAACAATTAAAAAACCAAAAAGAGGCTCGGCCAATCCCTCCATTAAAAAATTAAATGATAAATTTACTAAATCCATATTAAAAGAATATTTTAACTATTCCGGTTATTAATTCGGCCATTATCCTGGCCACTACTCCGATTATTAACAAAGATGTTAAAAAAGTGTGTAAATCCATTTTATTATTTCCAAAATCTAACAAAACGCGGGAGTAAACGCCTCTCAATTAAATCAATAAAAAGCAAGATTATAATAAATAATCCAATAGCGCCAATCAAAAAATCCCCGGTCGTTATTTCCTCCCGGTAAAATAGGCTCATCTCGTTCTTTTCAATTACAGAATGGCCGGCCGTTTCCGGAGTTTCGCACTCAAAACTACTAAATAATACGGTGCTATCTCTTTTTAAATCAGTGCCATCACTTAACGGGATTAATTCATTGCTTTGAGTGTCAATTATTTGAGGATTTTTAAACTCGCAGTTTTTCATTTTTTTTTCGCGCGTTAAAACGCGCGCGCGTGAGGGTTATAATTTCGCGCCTGCCTGCGCCTGCGCGTGCGCCCGTGTTATCGGCCTCAACCTATGGCCTACGTGTCGCAACTTCTAAAAAAATCGCTTAAAACGGTTATCTCGCGGTGGCAATTTCCGACAATCTCATTAAAACGCTAAAAATTAAAGGTATAATGTAAAAATAGAAAATCAAAGCGCCGACGGCTAAAATTTGTTTATTTCTTTTACTTCTTTTTTTTTCCCACTTTTCAATCTTTAAATTGTGCGGGTATAACTTCATAGTGTTATATTATCCTTTGTAGTTATTCTAACCTTTGTAGGCAAAGGCCGTTCAAAGCAAGGCAATAAGCCCGCTTTGCCCGGCCTCCCCGCGTGGTTTGATGGTTGTTTTTTTTATTCCAACCTGCCGGACGTTATAGAGGTGCCGGCTCCCCAGGCGTTTGGCTTGACGGTCTTAAAAGTTTCTGTTATAATTTTGAAACTCCGGGAGGCGCAGAACTTGGCAAAACAGACGCCTCTCTCTTTAACGTCGCACCGTCAATTTAACGTTCACGACGTGCCGGCCGGATTGTTTCCGGTCGGCTTTTTTAATTCCAATATACTCCAATCCCTTGCCTATACTTTTCCAATAATGCGTTGGCCTTTTTTAATTTTGATGTGGCCATTTCGGCAAAGGTGTTTTCGTTTATTTCGCCCAACTCAAAAGATGTTCTTAACTCGTTTAATTCTCTTATCTTTCGGCTGGCTTCTTTTAAAGTGTCCTCTTTTTCTTTTTCTAACCTTAACATTATTATATTATAAATTTTTTAAATAATCAAAAAAATGGCAAAAAGCCCAAGGCAATCATAACTCCCTTAATTCCTAAAATTACAACTTGAAAAATTAAAAAGAATAAAAAAACCTCGGCCACCGGTAAACCTCCAAAAAATGGCCTTAACTCAATCAAATAACCTCTCATTGTCGGGATAAATTCCCCGGCTTCCCGGCCGTGGCTGTATGCTTGGCCGGTTTCTAATCTTTCCTCAAAAGGTTCAATCCGGTTGATAATACTCCCCATAATTCCGTCAAAAGTCGTTCCAATTCCGTCAATAACTCCCACCGGATTTTCAAACTCCTCATCGCTTTCCAGGTCGTAAAAACTTGGCCAATCGTGCCAATCAACCGGAGGCGGGTCTGCCGGATCGTCAATCGGTTCGTCTCCGGTTGTAAAAGAAACCGCACTGCCTCGGTATTCGTCGGCTTTAATTCTAAAATAGTAAGTCGTGGCCGGTTCTAAATTATCCAAAATATCCCAAACCGTGGCCGGATATTCAAAAGTGTCGTCTAAAGTGGCCACCGGGTCGGTTTCGTTCCACTCCTCCCCGCCGGCTTCTACCCACTCAAAAGATATTTCCAGGCTATCATAATCGCCAAGGCTTAACACTCGGCCACGCAATTCGGCGCTCGTGTCTGCTACGTCCTGCGCGTTTAAAGTTTCCAATTCCGGCGCTTCCTCGTCAACCTCGTGAGTAAAAACTTCAAGAGGCGTCAATTTGCTGTCAATGGTCTGGCCGGTTATGTAATCAATATAATAATAGCGCCACCGGTAGCCATAACTTTCGCCCGGTTCGGCATCAAAAACGGTTGAAAAGTCGGCCGGAGTTTCAAAGTCGTTTATTATATTCATTGCCGGCTCATGTATTACTTGGCCATCTCCGTCAAAAACCTGGACGCCTTGCGCCAAATGATTGTCGGATCCTTCAAAATCATATTCGCCAAAATCTACAACCTCGGAGGCCAAAAAATACTCGTTTAAACTATAAGGATCGGCCGGCTTTGTTATGGCTTCAAAACCGTCAAAAGGTTCTATTTCCGGCGGTTCATATTCCTCCGTGCCTATGTATAAATTATTAATGTAAAATGGGTCATCATATTCTTCAAATGCTGAACTTATCACCGTTAAATCAAACTCAATTTCATCGCTTAATTGATGTCTGTTACTGCTTATAGACAAATCAAAAGGGTGGTCAACTATATTCAAATCAATATCAAAAGCCAAAATCCAATCATCGCCGGATTGATAATAGTTAATTATGTCAAT
>PUNG01000069.1 GCA_003551675.1 Thermoplasmata archaeon | reverse complement strand
TTTATATAATCCCTCGTGGGAACAAAAAGTCGGGTCATCGGCTATAGCTATGGCAAATGTTGAAAATTTTCTGTTTTCCCTCTCGATTTTTAGTCACCAGGATGGCCGATCTGATATCCTTACTCTTTTTTATATGTTTAGGATATTTTGACCATGCGAATGAACTATCCGAAGTTTTCGAGAAAAAATCCTAATATATCCCCACCCTATAGATGAACTGAAAATATGAAAGTCACCCTCGCTCAGAAAAAACATGAACTGGGAGATAAGGAGGAAAATTTGACGATCGTAAAGGAAGCCGCCGAAAAAGAAAGTACCGACCTGCTCGTGTTCCCTGAGCTGTTTTTGACGGGATACAAGTTACGGGACCAATTGTGGTACGAGGCGGAAGAGATACCGGGCCCCTCGTCCAAGTATATCTCCGATATTGCGGTAGAGAACGAGACGTGCATAATCTGCGGGATGCCCGAAAAGATAAAAGATGAAGCGAGGTTGAGAAATACCGCATTACTAGCAACGTCAGATGGAGAGCTCTACAGGTACAGAAAGAGCTATGCGGTGAATTTTGGTCCCTTCGAAGAAAAGAGGTACTTCGAAGGTGATCCGGGACTACCTGTTTTCGAGACACCCGTGGGAAAGATCGGCATAGTTATATGTTACGATGTGTTCTTCCCAGAACTGACAAAATCATACTCTTTGCAGAACGTGGATATCATCGCGGTCATCTCAGGGTCTCCCTCCGTGACAAGAGAATTCTTTCAAAAGATAATCCCCGCAAGAGCTATAGAGACCACCAGCTTCGTACTCTTTTCAAATCTTTTAGGGAGGGAGGAGAACACGTTCTTTTGGGGCGGTGCCGAAGTCATATCTCCTGCGGGGAGATCGCTGGGCAGAGCGAAACTCTTCGAAGAAGATATGCTGAATGTCGAGATAGACCTCGATATGATAGAAAAGTATAGGAAAGGAAGGCCCGTGATCAGTGATACTAGGCCTGAAATGATGTACAGGGCGGCGGATATCTCATCGGAGCGAAGACGCTTTTGACCAGATCAAAAAAGAAAATTGATCAAGAGAAAGAATCCCATGATGTAGATTATATATCGCACGGAATCCCTTATGGTCACGTTGGATAATATACCCTCTGACCAATCAAACCATTCGATACGTTTCAGGGAAAGGATCAACCCCAGGATAACGGTCAGCAATATAGACATCCCATGGAACGAATATATTCCCTGTAACTCCAAACCCGATGATGCGATCCCCATCCCCGTTCCAAATATGGATACCACCGCAGGCTCGATGACGTTTCTCAAAAATAAAGAGACAGACACGCCCAAAAAAGAGGTCAGACCTGCCAGAACTACAAGAGATGCCATGACTCCCTCGTTGAGGCTTTTTTCACTGTTTTTTTCTTCGTCGGAAGAGAGTAAGATGATACGTATCACGGAAGCGGAGGTTATGGTAGTGATCAGCATCATCACCAAGTAGAGCATACGACTGTTGACCGAGGAAAGGACCAACCACCTGCTGTAGAAGCCGTTCAAAGGTGGGACCCCCATGAGTGCTAGCAGTCCGATCAGCAGTGTACAAGAAAGGACAATATTACTCTTGAAAATAGGAAGTTTTCTGATATCGGAAGTACCATAGAGGTAAACGAAGGAGCCCAGTGATAAGAACAGCAGAGCCTTGTAAAGTGAATGATTAACAAGATAGAGGAGGCCGGCACCTACACTTTCAGGTGTCCAGAGCGATAACATGACTGCGATGACCCCGACGTGGCTTATGGTGAGCCATGCGAGTATCCTTTTCATGTTCACGTACTTCAAAGAGATAACGGCACCGAACACCGCGGTAAATACACCCATAGCTACGAATAAATTCTGTACCAGTGCCGTATCGAAACCCATCTCGTAAAATTTCAACAGTATATAACCGCCGGTTTTGACGGTAACGCCTGCCAGCACCGCGGTCATGGGCGTGGGAGCTTCAACATGGGTATCCGGTAGCCAGGTATGGAAAGGCATCAAACCGAGTTTCACGCTTACAGCTACCAGAAAGAAGACGAAGATTATGTTCCTCGCGGTGGTAGGGAGTAGAGGTACCTCTGTAGAGAGGGCTCCTACGTCTAGATAACCTGTATAAAAATAAGTCAACCCGATGCCTATCAAGAACATCAACGAAGCTATAGCCCCTATGATAAAATACCTGAAGCTCGCTCTTAAAGACTCTTTTGATCCTATGAACGTCAGAAGCACGTAGGTGGTCAGTATGGTTATCTCGAAAAAGATGAAACGATTGACCAAGTCGCCTGTGAGGAACACACCGTAGAGTCCGGCGGTCATGAAAAGAAAGAGGAAGTGATAATCGTCGGCTTCGGGTTCTCGATCTAAGAAGTCGACGTAGTAAACGTAAGTAGATAATGTGACGATCCCCGTTATCAGCACCATGACCCTGGATAAACCGTTCAATACCAAGGAGATACCAAAGGGTCTCGGCCAGCCTCCCATCTCGTAGACTATATCAACATCTAGAGGTGTCAAAAGAAGCAGCACTAAGGGTATCAAAATACCTATGAACGTTATCGAGTCTCTGACGAGATCAGAGTGCTCAAATTTGGAGAGGAGCCTTATGATAAGAGCAGCGGTTATGGGAGATATGACCATCAAAGCTAGTGAATGCTGCAGTATCATCTCTCATCCTCCTTATCTTTCAGAGTGGAAGCAAAATCTAGAGTTGAAAAGGTCCTGTAAAGATAGAGCACCATGGCCAAACCGAGAGCCGTGGTGGCCAAGTCTATCACCACAGCGGTGACCATCACGCTCTGGGGGATGGCATCGGCCATCAAATCTTCACCTCCGGCTACAGGTACCGCTCCTTCGGGTATATAACCTATGGAAACGAACAAGAGTATGACGCCCGTACCCATGATGCTCAAACACATCATCATCTTCAGCGAATTTTTTGAGTTCGCGATACCGTACAATCCTATCAATATCGCTATCAAGCCGACGTTAAGTCCGTTCAGCATCCTCTCACCTCCCCTAGACCGAAAAGGTAGATGAACAGCGCTAATATGCCCGCAAAGACCTTCAGTGCTATGACCACATCTAGGACTATACACCACATAGGTGTTCCGGGGGAAAGGTTGTACAGGAAAGCCCCTCCTATAAATAAGCCTATGAGTCCAGCTACAAGAAATATCACCAACCCTACTGTTTCAAACCAATCTATGTTTTCCTCTAAACGTATAACTTTTTCTCTGCCGTGGGTCAGCAGTAGGAGTATAGCTCCAGATGCTAGTAAAACGCCGCCCTGAAAACCCCCTCCTGGCAATAAAAATCCATGTGCGGCAAAATACAGACCGGCTAGGAACAAGAACGGAGAGATCACTCTAGCAGAAGTACGTACTATGGGTGATCTCATCTTTTTTCACCTCCAGGATCTTTGTTCTTTCGTAATTCCTTGCCCAAGATGATCACACCTGCGATGGCTATGTAAAGGATGATCACCTCTCCGAAGGTGTCGTAGGCTCTCAGGTCCAATAGTACAGATTCTACGAGATTTACCGCACCTGTTTCTTCGTAATTTTCCTCCAAATATTCCTGCACCGGCGAGTCCTCTTTATCTTGGTATTCAAGTCCCAGCCCTGTTATGATCAATAGACCTATGATGAGAACGACTCCGAGACTGACTAGCTTTTTGGTCCTCTCAGTCGCTCCCATCTTTTTCACCCCCTGGCCCAAGAAGGCCTATCTTATTCATAACCACCAAAAATAGCATAGGGCTTATAGCTCCGTTGACCACCGCGGCGGTGACCGTTACCGCAGGAGCTCTGTACAGATAGGTGAGTATTATGACAAAAACAGAAAGAAAGCTCAAATATATGAGCGCTCGTAAGAGATCCTCCTCTAGAACCACCGATACCGCCGCTACCAAAAACAGCACCAGTAGTACTTGGGTCAGCATACACCGTCACCTCCATCCTCCCGTTCCGCCGGATAAGATATCTTTTTTATATCATCTGTGCAGAGCTCTTCCAGATACGCGGCCCTGCCCAAAGAATGGCCCAGCACCGGTGAAGTGATCAGCATGAATACCGATAACAGTATGATCAAACCCGTCACGTCGGTGATGCCCTCCATCAAGAGGAAACCTAACAATATCACCGCTCCTCCGAAACTGGCCTTGGAACCCGCGTGTATCTTCATGTATGGGT
>PUNG01000137.1 GCA_003551675.1 Thermoplasmata archaeon | reverse complement strand
TGATGCTACACGGCGAGAAAAATATTTCAAAACTTATCGCGGCAGGATGTTTATCAAAAACAGGCTCAAATCTTATTTCACTGGGTAAATATGAACAGAGCCGGAGTTGTTGAACATCCAGGGAAGTGGAAGCATTGCGGATATCATGAAATTGTCAGGCCCAAGAAAAGATCCAGGTTGATTGATAATGCCGAACTTGCCCGTCTGATGGGCATGCCGGGAGATTTTGATTTTTCCCGGCACTATTCTGGCTGGATTGAAAATTCCATTCGCAAGGGCAACTTATCCCGGGATAATATCTGGACCACGGAACTGGCTGTGGGCAGCAAAAGCTATGTTGAGCAGCTCCGTTTAAAGATGGGATATACGTCCAAGGTTACCCAGGACCACTCTGCAGTCCATGATGAGCAATTGCCCTATGGTGACCGGATGGAAAGCAATATGATGGAATGGGAAATTTTTGATCCGAGAGAGTTTTCAAGTTAATCATCTTTTATTTCAGTTTATTAAGTACAATACAGGCTGTTATCAAGGGGAAAATTTGTCTGTAAGGGGTGAAAACGAGCTATTTTAGAGGGTCAAATTCAATAAAATCAGACACTTGTTGGTCTCAGAGACCTGGCCTCAAAAACTGATAAACTCGATATACGCATCCATGGACAAATAATTTTTTGAGTTTTTGCTTAGAGCTTTGAGCTTGACGCTCTTATGCTTTCAGCTTTAATCTTTGAGCTTTGAGCTTTGAGCTTTTCACTTTGAGCTTTTCACTTTGAGCTTTGAGCTTTGAGCTTTGAGCTTTGTGAGCTTCGAGAGATAGCGGAAAGCGGATAAATGTACGTTGAATGAATTTACGGAGGTGCTACGATGGAAATATCTTTAAATTCCAAAATGCAACGATGGATCAATAAGAAGGTGGATTCAGGGCTCTATAATAATTCCAGCGAGATAGTCCTTGAAGGCCTGAGGCTTTTGATGATCCAGGAAGAGCAGCGTCTTGCCATGACCGAAGATTTAAGAAGGGAACTCCTGATTGGTTTGAATCAAATTGACGCAGACAAAACCATAGAATTTGACCTGGCAGCAGTTAATGAAATCAAACAGACAGGACGGTCCAGGTATAGTCCATGAGCCGGACAAACAGGCTGGCAATTTCAGAGAAAGCTCGGGAAGACCTGGTTGATATCTGGCAGTACATTGCACTGGACTCTGTTGATAATGCAGACAGGTTTGTAGACCTGATTTATCATAAATGCACCGAACTGGCTCTCATGCCTGAAATGGGCAGAAAAAGAGACGAACTCTTCCCTGGAATACGGTCTTTTCCAGTCAAAAGATATGTGATATTTTATCGGTTCAGGAAAGATCTGGTTGAAATAATCAGAGTGCTCAATGCGTATAGAGATTTAAGCTCGGTATTTTAAGTACATAAATGCGACCTACGAAATTTGAACTACTCTTAATCGGCGCAGGCGGCCATTGTCGTTCTTGCATTGATGTTATTGAGCAGGAAGGCAGGTTTCGTATTGCCGGGGTTGTGGATAAGGTGGGAGAAGCTGAAAGTTCAAAGCTCAAAGCTGAAAGGGGTTTGGAAGAGATAAGCGGGAAGCGGAAAGCGGAAAGCGGCAAGAGCAATACTGAGGTACTGGGTTATCCATTGAACATGGTCAGGGCCAGAGTGGTTAAGCATCCCAAAGAGTGGAGCCATGGGGGATACCCTGAAATAGTCGAGCCGCAGCAAAGATGCCGAATTATCAACAGGGATCTCTTGAAAAGGCTTCTGGATATTGATGATGATTTATCAGAGGTTTACTCTGGATGGGTTAAGACGGCAGTGGATGAGCGTACTCCCGGACAACCAGGCTGGACTGAAAGCGTTGCTGTGGGCTGTAAGGATTTTGTAAAAAAGGCCAAGGAAATGCTTGGCAAAAGAGCTTGTGGCCGAAGGATTCATGAAGTAAGCAAGACCGGGACATACGCACGGAAAGAACCTGTATCGGCTTACAATGATGTTTTTGATGATAAAATGGGGCTTCTAAGCTCCGAAAACAGGCTGATTTGGAACATTTATCCTGATATTTGAGTATGATAGTTAGGTCCGACCCCAACCGTGTGTTCGATCCTGAAGCCATACTATTCCGGCCTCTCGGCAGCACGGCAGATCCGGCCTGACAACTGATTGTATTGCCCGTATGAGCGAGTCTCGGTGAGGAAAGGAGCCTGGCTTGCGAATTGAGGTCCATAGAATTACTTCATGCGGGTTGTACCGGCGGGGTTCAGCCGTGTGCACTGCTTCGGAAGGCTGAGCAGTCTTTTTACGGAAAATTTTTTTGAGAATAATGCAACTTAAAATCAACACAGTCAGAAGCGACTATGCCGGCTTTAACGGGATAGCCGCTGTGGCCGCAAAGTCAAAGGAGATTGTTCTCGATACCCTGGAACTGGACTTTAGCGTCTGTAATTTTTTTGAAGCCAATATGGCCGCACCGTTGTATGCAGTTCTTGCCCGTAATTATGATCGTTTAAATGATGTGGTTCTGAAAAATATCCGGCCTGAAATCTTGGAAATACTCCGGAAAAATCATTTTTTGACCCGATTTGGATATACAGAGGCTCATGATCGCAATCAGACAACGTTGCCTTTTAAGATATTCAAAACAGGCGCCGGAGAACAGTTTGCCGATTATCTTGACAGGTATATGCAGGGCAAAGGGATCCCTCCCATGACGGAAGGGCTGAAAAAGAAATTCCACCAAAGCCTGTTTGAAATTTTCCAGAATGCCGCCTTGCATTCAAAATCCGAATCAGGCATTTTTGTCTGCGGTCAGTTTTATCCGAATAAGCAGCGGGTTGATTTTACAATCGCCGATGCAGGGATTGGAATACGGCAAAATGTTCGAAAGTATTTGAGGGATAACAAGATTTCCTCCTGCGATGCCATAAAGTGGGCATTGCAGGAAGGTCATACCACAAAAACAGGCCGGCAGCCGGGAGGCCTTGGTCTTAAATTGATCAAGGATTTTATCGAGCTGAACAAGGGAAGAATTCAAATCATTTCCAGGCATGGATTTTATCAGTTTGCATATCAGGGGGACGAAATCAGGAAAATGCACCATGATTTCCCCGGAACATGCGTGAATATTGAGATCAACACGGCTGATGCTTATCAATATTGCCTCAGGTCTGAACTGCAGGCAAAAGACATATTCTGAAAATTTATGGAGCCGGACATGAAAGAACAGGTCACCATTCGTGTTGCCGATATTATTGGCAGTCCTTTGTGTATTTCCGCTGAAGACGGGCAAAAAGTTTACGAAAAACTGGTGCCCCTGCTGAAGCAAGGCAGGAAAGTCACGATTTCTTTTGAAAGGGTGACAACCATTATATCGCTTTTCCTGAACGCGGCCATTGGCCAGCTCTATGACGATTTCGATGAAGGCCGGCTCAATGATCTTCTTTCTGTTACAGGTCTGACCGATGATGACCTGGACATGCTCAAGCGGGTGGTGGACAACGCCAAGAGATACTACGCAAACCCTCAAAGCTTTGATCAGGCATGGGTGTTGGAGGGTTCGGATGAAGAATAAAGTACATGATTTGAAAACGTACAGGTTCAGCCCGGGGGAAGAAGTTCTGGTGGATACCAATGTATGGCTTTATCTCTACCCGCCCCCGATGAACACAAGCACCCCTTTTGCCCGGCAGTATTCAACCGGCTTTGCTCACATGATCAATGACGGTGCCAGGCCTGTCCTGGATCCCATCATCTTAAGCGAATATCTGAACCGCTACTGCCGCATTGAATGGGCGGGGCAATTCCAGTCGATTTATCCAATATTCAAGGATTTTCGCAACAGTTCGGATTTTAAAACTGTTGCAAGTACAGCCGGTATTTTCGCAAGACGAATACTTGGTTTGTGTTTCGTTCATGCCATGCCATGCAATGAACTGGACCTGCACCAGGTTGTTGCTGATTTTGAATCCGCCAGCCTGGATTTCAATGATGCTGTTTTAGCGGATATCTGTAAAAAACATAACTTCAAACTCCTGACCAATGACGGTGATTTTCAGTTCGGCGGAGTCGAGGTGTTGACCACAAATCCCAGGCTGCTAAACGCATAAGGCCCGGCGGAATTTCGAGCCCGACGCCTATGGCAGGGATGTCGTGTATGCCCTGCAGGAGTCAATTGCCGCTTACAGCCCTGATTTTAAGGGTAAAAAAGAGGTT
>PUNG01000117.1 GCA_003551675.1 Thermoplasmata archaeon | reverse complement strand
GTTCATCGTAGTCCACTGGTACCTCGACGGTCAGTATCCATAAACCTGCTCCTGCAACTGTTCCAGCTATCAGAAGCGCGGCTATAAACCAAACCGGTATTCCTTTCAGTTTTTTTATCATTTTTTCGAATTCTCCTCACGGTTCAGGGAGTTGAACCCGTCACCGCGTTTGTGAAATATATTAGGGGGGAAGGGGTTTTTGTCGGATGTTTTTACCAGTCTATGCCTGCACCATCCACTGGGTCATCTAAAAGATCTCCAAGATTGACATTATCTAGTCCTTTTGGATCATATATTATTTCAGTGTCGTCCTGTGTGTTCCAGAAATTATCTCCTACCTCAAGGTCGTTAACATTGTCTTTATTTTCTACACCGTAATCCATATCATCATCTGATGCAGTCCACGCGTTATTTTCGTAGATAGTGACTTCTGAAGCATCAGCCTCTGAGCCGAAGGCTATACCGTACAAATAACTATCAGCAAATAGTTCTTTAACGGAGTTCATCGTTATAGTGACTTCGTTGGGCTCAAGTGGATCATCTTCAGGTACAGTATCTGTCACAGTTATACCCCATGACCAGCCTTCTGACCAGATATCTCTAACTTCATTGTTTTGAACCTGAACATTCCTGACATTTCCCTGGATTTTGATTCCAGCTGATCCGGCTCCGTAGTCGTAATCGTCTGTATCATAGCCATAAGAATAAATTTCTTCGACTAGATTATTCTCGATGGTGATATCTGTAATCTCGTTCTCCTCGTCATTATTGAACACCTGTATACCATTAGCTGCCATCCAGTTTTCATTTACTTCAGAATCAGCGTCAAGATTCCTGACGTGGTTATTTCTAACAGCCACTTCGCTTGCTGTTACCAATATACCTGCTGCATCTTGTGCAGTCTCAAATGTTGGTATATCTTCAACAAGGAATCCATCTAGGGTAACACCTTGAGCTGAAATAGTCACTATCTCATTTGTTAGGACAGATTCTCTTGGTTCCACTGCAACTATCTCCAGTCCTTCGACATTTGCGTCAAATCCATTGTAAGTTCCGGGACCTACCAAGATGGTATGATCTGTTTCGGTGTCCTCATGATCAATAGCAGCTTGAACCTTATCAAATTCTTCACCTGTATCCTGATTATAAACCGTGTTCTCCTCAACATCTCTAATTGTATTTCCTATCACTGCAGCTTTCTCGTCGGGGAAGTTGTTCTGTTCCAATATTGTCTCAAGGTCTACTTTTTCATCTGTGGTCCAATCATCGACGTGGAAATCATTGTCTAAGAAAGTGTTTCCTTCGATTTCACTTCCACTTGTATCTATATCATAGGCATCATCTTCATAGAAGTCTAATCCACGTCCATTACCTTCTATCTCGTTATCGATGATCGTATTAGCTCCAACATCTCCTCCAATAGCATACAGTCCTATTCCATCCTCAGTGTTTATCACATTGTTGTTCCGAACTATATTATTTGTAGATGCATCTCCACCGAAGAAATTCATTATGTCAATTCCGCCATCACTATCTGTGATAGTATTTTCGTCAATCAAAACCCCACTTGACTCAACTATTCCAATAGGAGATGGTGCGGCGTTTGGATGACCAATGTTACTAATCTCATTGTTTCTAACAATTCCAGTTGCTCCATATCCTATTTGAACACCGTTCGGACCCCATCCTGATTCATCAGGGCCCTCAACTACATTATCAATCACCTGAGCTTCAGCGTTCTCTCCGCTAACTCCAATAGCTCCTCTTCCAAACTCAATAACATGATTGTTCTGGATTATCAAATCACACTCTGTGTATCCCAAAATTCCAAAGGTTTCTGTATCCAAACCAAAATTATAGAGATCCATATTCTGAACTGTCCCCTCAACGTATTCCATTAGCACTCCAGCTGTTCTATCATCACCGACAATATCGTGTCCATTTCCATCGATTTGGAAACCATCTATCATTACATCTATCGTATTATCTGGTTCACCTTGAACAAAAATCACAGGTGCCCAAGTTCTGTCATCAAAGTAATCAATTTCTATCGATTCATCAGGATCGTCGGGCATTCGAATTATCGGGTCCCCGATACCAATCAGAGATAGGTCTTTATCGATTGTCAACTGTTCCTCATACGGATTATTCTCAGCTTCTACGAAGATCGTGGTTCCTGGACTAGCATCATTGATCGCCTCTTGAATACTCTCTCCTTCTTCAACGGTCGTTGATTCACCTTCCTGGAAGGTCCAACGTACATCATAAGTATTTGGTTCTGGTGCATCGCCACCTAGAGTGTAAACCACTGTGAAGTCAACGGTTTCCCCTGCAGGTACTGCCTCGCTGTGGGTTATCGATCCCCACTCATCTACAGTTACATCAACATCACCCGGTTCAACAGGTGGATCGTATTGGCCTTCATCGAGTATCGTGAACCCCATATTTTCATTCCAACCAGTGGGTTCTTCTATATCTACATCGATAGCCACATTCCTTGTTCCTTCAGGATTGGTTATCCTCACGTGCTGATGGTAATGCAGATATTGTGTCCCATCAGTGTTCTCTTCGAAATCGGCTTCCGCCCATTCTACAGTATCTTTGAATCGTACTGTTTGGAATCCATAATCATCCGTTTCACTCTCACTCATCTGTATAGAGAAAGGTTGTTCATAAGATATCGGAACGTCAACATCAGCGAGCCACCAAGTTGCTCCTAATGTGACTCCAGCGATCAGTATCGCTGCAACGGCGTAAACTACGAAGTTCTTCAAACCACTTCGTTTGTTTCTCTTTTTTCCCATGTTTGATCACTCTTTGATTTTTATTCACGGGTCGGGGAGTCGAACCCACCACCGTGTTTGTGAAATATATAAGGAAAGGAAGGGGTTTTTTGGTTGCGTGTAGTTATTTTATAACCTAACCCGATTTCATCTAACCGTTCTCTGGAGGAGCCAAGAACCATCGGGGTGGCTCTTCGCCGTCACTGTACCATTCGTGATTTTCTGGTATCGTATTTTTATCGATTATTCCTTGGCGCCAATTTTCGTCTCGATTCTCGGTGTACTCATTATGCCGATCGCTGATACTGGTATCTCCTGTATCATGGAATTTGTTATCTTCTATTATGAAGTCGTAATCATTGAATTCTACAGCGCTTCCTATGCTGATCCCATGTCGCTCAGCAGGATAGAAGTCATTATCTTCGATGATGATTGTGAAATCTCCTTCATCACCAGAATTGAAATTCATGCTACTTCTGTAATTTTCAACTGTGTTACCTCTAACTATTAGATTTCCGCTCGGTTGTGTCCAGAAACCATTACCAGAACCGTCACCACCTTTTACGATGTTGTTCAAAATTCTTACGTCATGACCTGAAACGAACATGCCATCTGTAGCTTCATCTTGGCCATCTAATACGTTATTAGAAACAGTAACGTCCTGACTTGAAGAATGTATGTAAACAGCCCTTTCACGACTTAAACTAGAGTACTCATTCTCTATTCTAAAACCATCAACGGTGACACCATTAGTTTCTAAATGAAAACTGCCTTGGACAGTTGGTTCATTGATTCCATATATGGATATGTCGTTAGTAGTTACTTCGATGTCCTCTTCGTATTGATTTCCTTCAGCCTCGACGAAGATCACAGTACCCTCGTCTGCCGCATCTATTGCTCCCTGTATCGTGCCGTGATCCTCCGGAACATATAGAACATTAGGTTCTTCTTCGCTGAACTCCCAGATAACATCGTGTTCATTGCCTGCAGGTACATCTGCACCCAATGTGTAGATCACTGTAAAGTATTCGGTTTCACCGGCAACAACTTGCACATTATGACTTATAGAACCCCATTCATCGACTTCAGCCTGTCCTTCTTGACCAGGTTCTACAATACCATCCAGTACCGTGAAACCCATATCTTCATTGAATCCGTCGGGTTCCTCTACCGTTGCCGCAACGTTGACAACATCTGAACCCTCTTCTGGATTTTCTATCTCAACGTATTGATGGTAGAAAAGCCCACTTCCAGTCTCTCCGAAATCAGCCGTCTCAGTCGTAGTCGTATCCCTAAAAGGCAGCGTTTCCCAATCGTAATCCTCGAACTCGTCCTGACTCATCGATATCGTATACGGCTGATCGTACTCGATGGGAACTTCGACGTTCAACAGCCATATACCCGCACCGGCTACTACACCGATCACCAGTATCACTGGGACTATATAC
>PUNG01000056.1 GCA_003551675.1 Thermoplasmata archaeon | reverse complement strand
GAAGAACCGATTGAAGAACCGATTGAAGAACCGATTGAAGAACCGATTGAAGAACCGATTGAAGAACCGATTGAAGAACCGATTGAAGAACCGATTGAAGAACCAGTTGAAGAATCAGTTGAAGAATCAGTTGAAGAACCAGCTGAAGAACCAGTTGAAGAACCAGTTGAAGAACAAACCGAAGAACCGACCGAAGAGAAAGAATAGAGATATATCCATCCAAAACTCACTGAACGCACAAACCCCTTTCTACTTTTTTTGAAAAGTTTGCAGAAGCGAATTTAGACATGATGATATAATATCATCGAGGCAAAAAACCATATATCATCCTCGTTTTATCGCCTAGACATGGCCGATGAAATAGAAGAACTCATCAGGAAATATGCACTGAGGAACGCGGTGAACTTTGAAGGCGAAGCCGATGTTGGTCCAGTAATGGGTAAAGTCATGGGGGACTCCGTTGAATGCAGGGAAGATCCAGAAGGTACTAAGCAACTCGTTGTTCAAATCGTTCAAAAAATAAATCAAATTCCCCCTGAAGAGCAGAAAAAAGAGTTAAAAGAATTGATGCCCGAGTTCTTTGAGGAGGAAGAAGAAGAGGAAGAAGAAGCACTACCGGAACTCGACTCCGACCGAGTCGTTATGCGGATGGCACCGTATCCTTCAGGTCCTCTCCACATAGGCAACGCGAGGATGATACTTCTCAACGATGAGTATGTTAAAAGATACAACGGCAAGCTGATCCTTTTCTTTGACGACACCATCGGCTCCGAACAGAAGAAGCCTCTTCCAGAAGCTTTTGATATGATAAAAGAGGGATTAGAATGGTTAGATGTCGATTGGCATGAAACCTACTATAAATCCGACAGGATGGATACCTATTACGAATATGGAGAAAAGATAATCGAGATGGGTGAATCCTATGTCTGTGAGTGCAGTGCTAAAGAATTAAGAGAGAGAAGAGAAAAAGGCGAAGCCTGTAAGCACAGAAGCAAGACCGTAGAACAGAATCTAGAAGATTGGCATGCCATGCTCGATGGAGAGTTCAAGGAAGGAGAAGCGATCTTGAGACTGAAAACAGATATGAAGTATCCTGATCCTGCGTTTAGAGATAGAGTACTGTTCCGTATCTCAGAAAGAACCCATCCTCTAGTTGGAGACGAATATCGTGTCTGGCCTCTTTTAGAGTTCTCCTGGGCGATAGACGATCATCTTTTGGGTATGACACACATCCTCAGGGGTAAAGATCTAGTCATGGAAGATAAGATGGAAGAATACATATGGGATATTTTTGGCTGGGATCATCCTGAATTTTTACATTACGGGATGCTCAGGTTGAAGGATGTGAATCTGAGTAAAAGCGAGTTCCAGAGAAAGATCTCTAAAGGCAAAATAGACGGTTGGGATGATCCAAGAACGTGGTCGCTACAGTCGTTGAGAAGAAGGGGTATCCAACCCGAGGCTTTGAGAGACTTTATATTAGATTTTGGCTTGTCTAAAACCGATATCGAAGTGCCGGCTTCAAAGCTCTATGCAAAGAACAGGGAGAGCATCGATATAGTGGCCAACCGGTATTTTTTTGTACCTGATCCCGTAGAGATAGAACTACAAGGTGAGATCGAACTTGAAAAAGCCGAGATACCTAGACATCCAGATAAACCGGAGAGAGGTAACAGGATCCTGGAAACCGGCAAAAAAGTTTTCATACCTAGAGAGGAATACGAGGAGTACCAGGGCCAAGAGATACGGTTAAAGAATCTATGCAATCTCACTTTAGAAGGTAACAAAGGTATCATCACTGGTTTTGGAAATAAGGATATATTGAAGATACAGTGGTTGGTAGAAGGCATCGACGTGGAGGTAGAAAGACCTGACGCCACGGTAGAGAAGGGACTCGGAGAAAAGAATTTAGAAGAAACCAAGGCTAAAGACATAATACAGTTTGAGAGGTATGGCTTCGTTAAGATCCTAGATAAAGAACCATTCTACACGGTGTTCGGCCATAGGTGATGTGATATAATAAAATGGACTGGGCAGACCACTTAGAAAATCACTTGTTGGTTCGGGGAAAAATATATTTCAAAGATGGTTTTACTAAAAAGCGATCAGCTCACAAAATCGGTTTCTTAAATCCTCTGAAATGGAGAAAATAAGATGAGTACTAAAAGATTGACAAAAGCTTGTTTATCTCTTTGCGTGGTACTGCTGCTTGTGATGGGCAGTGTGATCTTCGGTAGTGTCGAAGGGATAGAATCGACCAATGACGAATACTTTGCAGGCGGGGACGGCAGTGAAGATCACCCCTTTCAGATAGAGAACTGGTATCATCTTGATAACGTTAGAAAGTATGCATGGGAAGAGGGAGATCACTTTGAACCGGAAGAGCATGTTCACTTCGAGCTCGTTGAGAACCTAGATAAAAACTCAGAGGGTTATGAAGAGGTTCATGACGATGAGTTAGGATTTGAGCCACTGAGCAACGAATTCGAACGTTTCTACGGCAGTTTTTATGGAAACGGTAATGAAATAGCCGATCTTTACATATATGAAGTTGGGATGGATTATACGTCCTTGTTCGGAGTCGTCGACGGCGATGATGGACGATCCGAGATCAAGGACCTAGGTCTTGTAGATGTAGACGTGACAGGAAGAGACGGTGTTGGCACACTCATGGGAGGCAATTGGGGCGGCACCGTATCTAACACTTTCGCCACAGGGACGGTGGAGGGAAAATGGGGCATAGGCGGACTTCTTTCTGAGAACGGTCAGCATCCAGGCGATGGAAGTGTAGTCGAATACTCTTATGCCTCGGTAGAAACCACGAGTGTAGCAGGATATGTAGGGGTTGCCGGTCTAGCGGCTGCTAACAACGGCACCCTAAGAAATTCGTATTCAACGGGAGACGTGTATGGATATTGTGAGGATTCATGGATAGGAGATGCCAGCGGTGCAGGTGGTCTGGTGGGTGAAAACAGAGGCTATATCGAAAATTCCTACTCCACCAGCGACGTTTGGGGCGATGGCGACGGTGTCGGAGGTCTGATATCCAATCATCTAGACGGCGTAGTGAGTAACTCTTATGCGGCGGGTGATGTTGAAGGTGACGAAGCTTTTCTTGGTGGATATATAGGAGGTTTGATCGGTATCATGGGAGAGCCTCCTATTTTACTTTCTGAGGATACATCTACTTGTGAAAGTTCGACTTCGGTGGATCCACAAACACAAAGTTCATTCTGGGACATGGACACAACGGGACAAGAAGACGGAGTAGGCGATGTTAGTGATGGAGACGGCAGTGGTGTGATAGGTGAGAGTACGGAAAAAATGAAAGAGATGGAGACCTTTACCTCTAGAGGATGGGATTTTGATGAAACATGGGGCATCGATGAGGAGATCAATGACGGTTATCCATACCTCAGATGGCAGCTCGAAGAATATTATGAACTTACGGTAAATATAGATGGAGAAGGCACTGTTGAAGTAGATCCAGACCAAGAAGAATATGAGGGTGGTACGGAAGTGAGTTTAACAGCGGTACCCGACGATGGATGGGAATTCGTAGAATGGACAGGGGACTACGAAAGTGAAGAAGAAGAGATCACGATGACCATGGATCAGCACAAGGAGATCACTGCTCGATTCGTCGAAGGGGAAATAGAGTACTATGGGCTTACTGTCAACATCGAAGGCGAGGGCGAAGTAGAGATAGATCCAGACTTAGAAGAGTACGAAGAAGGTACTGAAGTCGATCTGACAGCCTTACCAGTTGACGGTTGGACTTTTGTTGAATGGACTGGAGACCGTGAAAGTACTGAAGAAGAGATCACCATGATCATGAACGAAGATAAAGAGGTAACAGCATGGTTCGAAGAACTCGAAGAATTCAACCTCACGGTGAACATAGAAGGCGAGGGCATCATCGAGGTCGATGGAGATGAGGTTGAAGACGGTCGGAGTGAATATTACCATGAAGGTACAGTGGTGGAATTGAGTTCGATCTCGGCCGAAGGTTGGTACTTTGTAGGATGGACTGGAGATCATGAGTCAGGCTCCTCAGAGATAGAACTAACCATGGATGAGGATAAGGATGTGACTGCCCATTTTGAGGAGATCGAGGATGATAGGTATGTATTGACTGTAGAAGTACAGGGTGAAGGGATCACTGAACCTGAACCTGGTGATCATCTATACGATGAAGGAGAAGAGGTAACCGTGGAAGCGATCCCTGATGACGGCTCCCTCTTCCAAGGATGGACAGGCGACTACCAGGGAACAGAAGAGGAAATCACGATGATCATGGATGAAGACAAGACGGTCCGCGCACATTTTCTAAAACTACATGAACTTACGGTTGAAGAGCCCGATGGATCCGGCGAGATATTAGTTGAAGGAGAACCCATAGAAACTTGGCCATATACAGGGGAATTTGAGGAAGGTGACGATGTAGTTTTAGAAGCGGTACCAGAAGAAGATTGGGTCTTCAGTAGATGGGAGCTGAACGGTGAGAGCGAAGAATATCTTGAGATGACTGTAAACATGGATCGAGACAAAGTGATCTCGGCATACTTTTTAGAATTGTACCGGCTTACCACCGCAGTGGAAGGAGAAGGTATGATAGAAATAGATCCGAACGAGGAAAGATATCAGGAAGGAACAGAAGTCGAACTAACAGCGGTACCAGAAGAGGGTTGGCTTTTTGTTGAATGGACCGGAGACTATACCGATACTGAAGGATCGATCAAGATCGTCGTGGACTCTGATATAGAAGTGACGGCGCACTTTGAAGAGCAGAAGGAATATCATGATCTCACTGTAAACATGGAAGGAGAAGGTGATGTGAACATAGTTCCTGATCAAGAGGAGTATGAGGAAGGAACAGAAGTCACATTGACGGCGGAACCACGTGAAGGCTGGCGATTCGTGGGCTGGTCGGGCGATCACGAGAGCGAAGACACGGAGATAACGGTCACGTTAACAGACGAGATGGATATCAGAGCGGATTTTGAGCGGGTGCAGGAAGACGGGTCGGATGATGAGGAAGAGGAGGAACGATCCCTGATGGAATCTGATATGTGGATCGTCTTGATAGCAGCGGTATTGATAGTAATTGGCATCGCCGTCGCCATTTTTATAACCAAAAAAGATGACAAAGACCGGTCTAAGAAAAAGACCCTTTTCAGTGAAGTCGGTAAAAATATAGGGTTTGGAACGGGTATGTTCGGCACTCTTGGCTTATCATTGTTCATACTGGGAACACTGATGGATTCGGGAGAAGAGATAATCATAATCATACTTCTTTTCGTTGCTATGATGTTGACTCCTTTGATCTCGTTATTTTTAGGGGTATTCCAGGGTAAAGCCTCATCAAATTCCAGAAGAGCTGTAATGGCAGGTAGTTTAACAGGCTTGATCGGATTGTTTTTGATAATGCTGTCTATTTTTGCCCTGGTCATGGTCACATTGGAAGGGGGAAACGATACTGACGACTTGATAGGTCCACAATTGATCATCGGCTTTGCCATAGCTTCTATCGTGGCCGGTGGAGGAGGAGGTTATCTGGGTCAATATTTTTACTGTGAAAACTCAACAGACGAACCCGAAAGAAAAGTCGTTGAAGAAAAAAGCGGACAAAATCCCGAACCAGAGATGTCCTCGGTTTGTCCGGACTGTGGTAGGGATCTAAAGTACATAGAAGAGTACCAGCGTTGGTACTGCTATAAGTGTAAAGAGTACAGATAATTATTATAGCTCTTCCGCACCCAAAAATAATTTATCACCTTATGAAGGTGTAACATCATGGAACAGCACAAACACTGTCGCATATGTAACAAGCCCATACCCCTCACAGAGGATTTTTGTTCTAACAAGTGCAGAGAGGAATACGAAGATTTTATGGGGGAGAGGAGAAAGAGACAGTACATATTTTACGTTCTGTTGATCGTCCTTTTCGTGGTCGCGTATATCGTCTTCCTATGGTGAATCATAAGGTGAGGATATCATGAGTAAAAACGTGGTAGTAGGCGGAACTTTTGACCATGTTCACCTCGGTCACGAGAAGTTGTTGAAAAGAGCTATAGAAGTGAGTGAAGGTGGAAAGATCACCGTAGGTCTGGTCTCAGACGAGATGTTAAAGGAGTGGAAACCGGAGGTGAAAAAGTCTTATGAGGAGAGGAAGGAAGAACTCGAAAATTTTCTCCAGCCTCATGAAAACTGTTCAATCGTAAAAATAAACGACCCATACAAAAGAGCTGTAGAAGGTGATTTTGACTGTCTTGTGGTATCCTATGAAACAAGAGAAAGAGGCGAGGAGATAAACGATATGAGGAAGAAAAGAGGAAAGGAACCTCTTGAGTTGATCGAAGTGAAACCCGTCCTAGCGGAAGACCTTCTTCCCATAAGTTCAAGCAGGATCAGGCTTGGAGAAATAGACATTTATGGAGAACGATCGACTCCTGTAAAAATACATCTAGGGTCGGACAACGAAGTCAAAAGAAAGGCAGTTGAAGAAGTTTTTTCAGAATACTTTGAATTCGAACTAGAGTGTACGAAAGTACAGGGGCTAGAGGAACAGCCCTTCAACCAGGAGATCGTAGAGGGAGCAAAAAGGAGGGCATTTATCCCTGATAACTTCGATTACGGGATAGGGATCGAGAGCGGAATTTTAGAAACTGAAAGAGGTCCGCTTTCTTTGGAATACGTGATCATAAACGACAAACTCGGCTTCACTTCCACAGCTCACGGACCCGGTTTTCCTATCCCTGATACATGGATACCGAAGTTAAAAAAAGATATCACCCTTGGAGATAGACTTCGGGTGGTATTTGGAGAAAAGAATGAAGATATGGGTGCGGTCGGTCTGCTGACAGGCGGCAAGGTGAGGAGAAAGGATTGTATCAAAACGGCTTGTTTTAATGCCATGATCCCTCGATTGAACGCAGAGATATATCACTAAAAAATAGCTACATCTCTCTAAATTTTGCATCGGTAGGGGGGAAATATTTAATAACAAGTCCTGAGTATGCACAAAGCACTCGGTATACAAAATTATCTGGAGTGTAATTGAGTATGGTAACAGTATATGATGTCCCTCCGAATAAACTCATCGAAAGATTGAGTAAGGAGCTACGAAACAAAGATGAAATTCAAGAGCCAAGCTGGTCCAGCTTTGTAAAAACGGGAGTCCATAAGGAGAAAGCTCCCGTTCAGCCCGATTGGTGGTACGATAGAGTCTCGGCTGTTTTACGAAGTGTTTACATCGAAGGACCCATAGGTGTATCCAAATTACGGGGAAAATACGGTGGTAAACAAAACAGGGGATCAAAACCGAGCAAAGCGGCCAAAGGCTCAGGTTCGATAATAAGGGAATCTTTACAACAGCTTGAATCCGCTGGTCTTATAGAAAAAAAGGATGAAGGAAGGGTAATGACTCCCGAAGGCCAATCTCTGATGGATAATTTATCTCATGAGATAATGAAAAAAATGGCGGAAGATAACCCCGATCTATCTAAATATCTTTGAGGTTTTTAGGTGGAAAAGATGGTCGATGAAGATGAATTAGAGAAAATAAAACAAAAGAAGATGCAGGAGATCAAGGAGAATCAGCAATCTCAAGAGGCGAGGAAAGATGCCGAAGAGACCATGGAGGCACAAAAAAAAGCGCTCCTGAGAAAGGTGATGACTCCTGATGCAAGGGAGAGGTTAGGGAGAGTGCGGATGGCAAGGCCACAGTTGGCAGAAAGCATAGAGGCTCAGATAATAGCTCTCGCGCAGAGAGGAGCCACTACAGGAAAGATCGACGATAAGACGTTAAAAGAGCTGTTAAAAAAACTAAGCGGCGAGAAAAAAGAAATCAATATCAAAAGGAGGTAATATGTATGGCGAGGAACAAACCTGGTCCTAAAAAACGAAGACTATTGAGAAAAACTAAACAGAACAAACGAGTCCCGGCCTGGGTGATGCAGCGTACCAATCGTAGATTTACAAATCATCCTAAAAGAAGAAACTGGCGCCGAGACGATACGGATGAGTAGTAACGCTAGATGATGATTTGGTGATGATTTATGGTAGATACAGAAGAGAGGATTATGGATATCCCACTCAGAAAGGCAAAGAATAGCCCGGTCAGCAAAAGAGCTTCCCGGGCCATGAAGCTTGTGAGGGAACACGTAGCTGATAATATGAAGGTTCCTAAAGAAGACGTTTGGATAGATTCGAGTACCAACGAAGAGATCTGGTCTAGAGGGGTCACGAAACCTCCCTCCAAAATCAAGGTCAAGGCTATAAAATTCGAAGACGGGATCGTCGAAGTTTCACTACAGAGAGAGTGATCCATGCTTAAGAAACATGCGATCGAGTCTCATCCTTATATAGGTGTCTTTTCAGCAGGATCGGAAAAAGTTACTGTTATACCTCCCGTGCAAAAGGAAGTTTTTCAAGAGGCGTTAGAGACTCCGGTAGTCAGTACTACCATCGGAGGTACCCGGGTCAACGGTGCACTGATGGATATAAATTCTAACGGTGCAGTGGTATCTGATATAATCGAGGAAAGAGAGATCGACAAGCTTTTAGACTATATCGAAGTCGTGGTTATACCAGACCCTCAAAACGCTTTAGGTAACAATATTTTGTTGAATGATTATGGAGCTCTGATCCATCCTGAACTTGGGGACAAGGCAGAAAAATCTATCAGATCCGAGCTCGACGTGGATGTTAGAAGAGGTACTATCGCCAACATCAGCATGGTCGGCTCGGTAGCTACCGCTACTAATAAAGGGATCTTGTGTCATCCCAGGGTAACAGATAAAGAGATAGAGATGATGGAAGAATTATTCGATGTTCCTGTTAGTAAAGGGACTGCAAACCATGGTTCTGGATGGATCGGTACCTGTATCGTAGCCAATACCAAAGGAGCCGTGATAGGTGAAAATACGACGCCTATCGAGATGGGGAGGATAGAAGAGGGATTAGGGTACTTAGAAGATTGAAATCATCAAAGAGAGAATACCCAAACTTCGGTTTCATCGGGTAGATCATCCTGTATAAAATCCAATTCGATCCCTACTTTGTGCGTGACCCGTTCATCATATTGTGCCAAGAAGTTCTCGATAGTTTTTATATCCAAAGAAAGTCCACCTGTCTTGAAGTGCATAGGTATCGCAATTTTGGGTTCTATCATCTCGATAACTTTTTTAGCCCGTTCTGGTCCTATTGTGAAGTTTCCTCCCACCGGTACAAAGAGAAAGTCTACTTCGCCTATCTCATCTATGATATCTTGATCAGGTATATGCCCAAGATCACCTAGGTGACAGAACTTGATATTTTTGTTTTCGAATTTGTAGATGATATTGTCTCCTCTTTTTTCACCTTCAGATTCGTCATGGTAGGATATTATCCCCTTTATATTTACATCGTTCACCTTTTTTTCGATAGGTTTATTCACGACCAAGCTATTTTTTTTCTCAACCTCTCTTGTCGCGTTATGATCGTAATGGTCGTGTGAAACCAATATTATGTCTCCCTTTACTTGTGGGGGGTTGATACCTATACTTTTTCCGTCATGTGGGTCCGTTACGATGATATCGTCATCGCCGACTTCGAAACATGCATGTCCATGCCATCTGATCCTCATTTTTTTCCTCCTACTCATGGGATGAGTGCTATGGATTTAAGATTTTTGCCTGTTTTTCCTGATGACGAGAACATGGTAAAAGTATTAAATGGCAGGAAGAGATTGATGTATCGATGAAAGAAGAGATGGAGTCACTTGAGGTAAGAGCAGTGCTTAGAGAGTTAAGATGTTTAGAAGGTGGACATCTCAAGAAGATCTACCAACCCGACGAAGGAGAGATACTTTTTAGGATCTATATGTCTGGAGAGGAAAACAAGATGCTGCTTTTCAAGATAGGAAAAGCACTATACCTTACCAGGATGGACAGAAAAAATCCCATGGAACCCGGAGATTATGTGATGCTAATGAGAAAGTATACGGGGAACGCTAAGATAATGGGGATAGAACAGCACGGATTAGATAGAGTTGTGAGTTTGGATCTACAAAAAAGGAGGAAAAGTAGACTTATATTTGAGATATTTGGGAAGGGCAATCTGATATTGGAAGGTGAAGAACATATTTTGGTACCTTACAGATCCGAATCATGGAGTCACAGAAAATTGAAGGAGGGGCACACATACAAATACCCGCCTTCAAGAGTGGATCCCTTTGAATTAGATAGAAGTAGTTTTGAAAAAATATTGAAAGAGTCGGAAAAAGACCTAGTAAGGACTTTAGCCGTGGATCTTAACCTGGGTGGAAAGTACGCTGAAGAGATCTGTTATAGATTAGGCGTTGATAAAAATATGAAGAACCCTCAGGGATCGTTAGGTGAGTTGTATTCAGAGATACAGAGGCTGAGGAGGCAAACCGAAGACGAAGAATTGGATCCGCATGTGATCATGGATGAAGATGGTGATATAATCGACGCAGTACCCTTTCCACTGACACGTTACGAGGAGCTAGAATCAAAAAGAATGGAAAGTTACAATCATGCCCTAGACCTAGCTTTCCAGGAAGAGGAGAGCAAGGAAGAAAAAGAGGACGGCGCAGAAGCGAGCAGGCTGGAAAGAAAATTAGCTAGCCAAGAAAGAGCCGTGAGTGATCTAAAGGAAAAGGAAAGTGAGAATCAGTTGAAAGCGGAGCTCATCTATCAAAATTACCCTAGATGTGAAGAGTTGTTGAAGGAAGTAAAAAGAGCTAGAGAAGAGGGAAATAGAGATGAAGTCTATTCAAAGTTGTTGGATGACCAAGATGTTTTAGAGCTGAACGATTCGGACGAGTACTTGGTTGTGGAATTGGAGGGAAACGTTGACGGGGACAGATGCTCAGAAAATGTGAAACTCGATTTTAGAAAGGACGTGAATGAAAACGCTCAACATCATTACAACAAAAGCAAAGAATGCAAGAAGAAAATAGAGGGCGCGAAAGAAGCTATAAAAGAGACAAAAAAAGAGATAGAGGAGGGAAATGAAAAGAGGGCGAGAGAGAAGGAGGACAAAAAAGCAACTGCAAAATACTGGTTTGACAGATATAAATGGTTCATATCAAGTGAGGGGCACATGGTTATCGCGGGTAAAGACACCAAAACCAATGAGGAAGTGGTTAAGAAATATCTAGAAAAATATGATAGGTACGCTCACGCCGAGGCAGGTGGTGCTCCCAGTGTAGTGATCAAAAAGGGAGATAAAAAAGAGATAGGTGAGAAAACTTTGAGAGAGGCCTGTCAATATGCTATCATACATTCAAAAGAGTGGAAGAGAGGTATAGCCGCGGGCCGTGCTTATTGGGTGAAACCGGAACAGGTGAGCAAAACTGCGGAAGCAGGTGAATCGCTTCCGACCGGAGCCTTTGTCATAAGGGGCAAAAGAAACTACATGGGTGATCTTCGCATGGAAGCCGTTTTGGTCGAGACAGAATACAAAGGCAAAAAAAAGATCATGTGTGCGCCTTCTTCGACCGTAGAAGAGGCTGAAAGCGATGATTTTGTGAAAAAGGTAAACTTTATACCTGGTAAAAAAGACTTGAACGGATTTGCGAAGGAGATGTCGGATCATTTTAGAGTGCCTGTGGAGGATATACTGAAGATACTACCTCCTGGAGACGTTGATGTCATCAAAAAAGAAAGTTAGAAAAAGCTTTTTTTACTCTGTTTCTAAGAAACTCCGGTATCCCTTGAACATATAGTATAGGTCGGCTTTTGATATCACTTCGAACGGTGAATGCATACCGAGCAAAGGTATACCTATATCGATGATGTCTATATTCAGGTTTGCAAGGAATTTGGCTACGGTTCCTCCTCCACCTTCGTCCACTTTTCCAAGTTCAGAAGTCTGCCACGGTATATCGTTCTCGTTGAATACTCTTCTTATTAATGCAACGTATTCTGCGTGTGCATCATTTGCGGAGAATTTGCCGCCAGCCCCTGTAAACTTGGTTACGACTAAACCTTTCCCCAGACTAGAAGCGTTTTGTATGTCGTGTACGCTTTTGAATGAAGGATTGATAGCAGGACAAACGTCGCCAGAGATGGCTTTAGAATTATCTAGCATATTTCGCTGATCTTGTAGTGTGTATTCGCCCTTGTATTTTTCTAATAATTTGCAATAGATCGAGTTGAGAAAATCCGAGTTCGCTCCAGTGTTTCCCTCACTGCCTATCTCTTCTTTATCGAAGAATATCACAAGAGATGTTTTCTCCGTGGAGTCCAGATCTGTGACAGCCCGTAAAGAAGTGTAAGCACAGACCCTATCGTCGTGTGCATAACCGCCGACCATGCTTCTATCTAGACCTACGTCTCTTGACTCACCTGCAGGGACTATCTCGAGTTCTGCGCTTGTAAGGTCCTCCTCATCTATGTCGTACTCGTCGTTTAGTAATTTTAGAACTTTCACCTTTACTTTATTTTCGACCTCTTCATCTTTTAAGGGTATACCTGCTATCAATATGTTTAGTTCTTCACCTTCGATCACTTTCATGGTTTTTCTTTTAGCCTGCTTTTTCTTTGCCAGGTGTGGAAGAAGATCGCTTATAACGAATACAGGATCACTCGGATCGTCCCCTATGGATATATCGACAGGGGTACCATCTTCTTTTACTACCCTTCCGTGTATCGCCAAGGGTGTACTCACCCAATGATATTTTTTGATACCTCCGTAATAGTGTGTTTTAAGAAGGGCGACGGAAGCTTCTTTATCTTCGTACAACGGTCTAGCCTTTAGGTCCAATCTGGGAGCGTCGATATGACTTGCGATTATATTACATCCCTTGGTTATATCTTCATCGCCTATGATCGCCGCCGCTAAACTCTTATTTCTGTTTATGATGTAGACCTTATCTCCAGAGGTTAGCTCCTCGTACTCAGATATTGCCTTAAAACCGTTCTTCCTTAGTATCTTTTCAGATTCTTCAACTGATCTTCGTTCAGTCTTGGATGAACTCAGAAATTTAGAGTAATCTTCTGCAAAATTGAACACTTCTTCTTTTTTCTCTTCGTCTATATCTTCCCAGATGCTTTTCGGTGAAAAAGCTAGTTTATCTTCGAGGTCTGATCCTTTTTCGCTCATGTTACCTGTGAAAAGCAAAATCTAGGGTATTATATATGTTTCCCTTCCTTGCTTGTTCAAACCATAGCATGGTCAGAAATTTCTTTTAATCACACTCAAAAAGTTAGAGACCCTCCGAAAGTATTATAAAACACTTTATTGTTGGATAGGTGAATTCCTTAAAAAATGAACTACTGGACAGTGCTTTAATCATGACCGAACTTCTAGAGGAGTTGGAGGAAAAAAAGGATAAGGCCAACTATCGGGCCGAGAAATACAAACGCTTGAGAAATGGAAAGAACGATGATGCGAACAAGTGGGTAGAAAAGAGAGACAGGCTCAACGCTGAAGTCAGAGAACTCATAGAAAAGGGGAACGAGTTGAAAGAAGAAAGAAATGGATTTAACGAAAAGGTACAAGAGTACAAAGAAAAGAGAAACGAGATGAACAAGAAAGTAAACGAACTTTCTAAGAAATTAGAGCGCGAGAAAAATAAAGTTCTTCCCGACGGCAATAGAACTATCAAAAAGATAGAGAAAGAAATAGAAGAATTAGAATTCAAGCAGATGACCAACGTTTTGAGCTCTGAAAAAGAAAAAGAACTAGTTGACAAAATATCCGATCTCAAACAAGAACTCGACAAGAGAAGGAAGCTTATAGAGGAAAATGAGTTGATCTGTGAACTCTCTAGTGAATTAGAGGAAGCCAAAGAGGAAGCTGAAAAATATCACGATAAGGTGTCGGAGCTGGCAGAAGGCGCCCAAGAGTTACACGACAAGATGCTGGAGAATTATCAGAAAGCTGACGAAGTCAGGACCAGGGCAGACGAGGCCCAGGAAAATTTCCTCAAAGCTAAAAAGAAGGCGGATGAATACCACGAGAAGCATATCGAAGCTGTCAATGAAGTACAGGATTACAGCAAGATAATCTCAGGCTTGAAGAATAAACAGAGAAAGGCTAAGAGGAAAAAGGAAGAGAGCAAGGCCCAGAAAGAGGCTAAAGATCTTTATGACAAATTCAAGAAGGGTGAAAAACTCGGTACTGAGGATATAATGACCCTTCAAAAAGCCGGTCTTCTGTAATTCGTATGTAGAGCTAGTATGTAGGGCTAATTTTCCTATGTCTTAGTGTTCAGGAGTTATACCTCTAACGATATTCATTCTTTTTCTCCTCAGGTGGAGGTGGAGGAGGGTTTTGCTGGTATCTTTGTTGATGAGGGGGGTTTTTATTTGTAGGTGGAGGAGGAGGGTTTTGCTGATATCTTTGTTGATGAGGGGGGTTTTTATTTGTAGGTGGAGGGGGATATCCTCGTCCTCTATTTTGAGCATCTTTTGAGAACACTCCTATGACTATGAGGGCTATTCCTCCGATCCCCAGGGGTACGATAAAGATCATAATCAATATGAAACTTCCCAGTGACCAAAAAAACTCAAAAAAATCATGGTGTTCGGTTATATAGAGTGTACATCTTTCGTCCGTTTCGAAGGTATGACTCCCTCTTTCATCTATATCTAGGTCTCCGAGCTTATCATAGGATCTTTTAGCGGATCCAGACTCATCGATGCGGATGGTTTCGCCTTTATCCCACTCGAACACTGATCTTCCATCTACATCGGTGACACTTAAACTACCAACTCTTTCGTCTTCATCGGTCCAAACAGTGTATTCTCCTTCATCTAGAGTAACTGTTTTAGAGTCACCACCAGCTCTGAAGTCTAGGGTTTCTATGGCATCCTTTTCGGGGTCTAGCACCTCTATGTTTTCATACATCCCTATGGCGAACACTCCCATCACAGAAGCTATTATGAGCATCACGACCCCAACGATGAGAAAGGTTTTTTTCTTCATGTTTCTTCAACTAATAGTATGTGAAGTCATATTAAAGAATATAGGCATATTCGAAGAAAAACCGAAAACCAAAATCATATATTAGACTAATGAAATCGTTATTCTGATAGAGATGTACGAAGGATTCAAAAAAGATCACGTGGTAAGGATAAAGGATTTTACCTTGGATGAGATGTCAACGGTGTTTGACCTTGCCGAGAAGATGATCCCGGTTGCAGAGGGGAAAAAGAAGAACGACGATTTAGAAGGTAAATTGCTCGCAACTCTTTTCTTTGAGCCCAGCACTCGGACACGTCTTTCTTTCGAAGGGGCTATGAAAAGGATGAGTGGTAGCTGTATCGGATTTGCCGAACCAGGAACTAGCTCAGCTAAAAAAGGCGAAACTCTTGCTGACACCATCAGAGTAGCGGCAGGTTATTCAGATATAATCGTTCTAAGACATCCCCATGAAGGAGCGGCCCAACTCGCAGCTAATTTTTCCGACGTTCCTATAATAAATGCAGGAGACGGAGCCGGTCGTCATCCTACTCAAACGTTATTGGACCTTTTCACGATCAAAAGAGAGAAAGGCAGCATCTCTGGTAATCACATAGGCATAGCCGGAGATCTGAAATATGGAAGGACGGTTCATTCGTTGACCAACGCTTTGAGTATGTACGATACAGAATTGACTTTTATATCTCCTCCATCCTTAAGGATGCCTGACGAGATAACAGATGCTTTAGGTAGAAAAGGTATCGAACATAAAGAAGTTGACGGCATAGAAGATGTTTTAGATGAGTTAGATATACTTTACATGACTAGGATACAAAGAGAAAGATTTCCTTCAGAGCAGGATTATGAAAAAGTAGCCAAGACGTATCTTATTGAAAAACATATGTTGGAGGATGAGATGTGTAAAGAAGACCTTACGATCATGCATCCTCTTCCAAGGGTGGACGAGATAGCGGCAGATGTGGATCTTACTTCGCATGCTAAGTATTTTGATCAGGCGGCGAACGGAGTCCCCATAAGGATGGCTTTACTGAAGTTATTATCGGAGGGATAGATATGGGCGAAGAAAAAAAGATAGAAGAGAAGCGTAAAGAGATCAAAATCACCCCGATAAAACAGGGAACGGTCATAGACCACATCAGAAAAGGTCAAGCTCTGAAAGTTCTTAGGATATTGGATCTGATCGATAAAGACATAGATTTCATCGTCAGTGTTGCCATGAATGTAAATAGCAGTATGGGAAAAAAGGACATACTGAAGGTGGAGGGTCTAGAGTTGGTGAATGAAGAATTGGATAAGATCTCTCTGATCGCACCTGAAGCTACTGTGAATATAGTTAGGAATTACGAGGTCGTTAGAAAACATAGAGTAGAACTACCTAAGATGGCGAAAGGTATAGTTAGATGCAGGAATAACAACTGTATAAGTAACCAAAATGAACCCTTGATACCTGAATTCGAGGTGGTGGGAAAAGATCCTGTCACTTTGAAGTGTGAGTACTGCGAAAGGGAGATGAGAGGAGAGAAAATATCTGATAATGTGATCTAGTACGTTATTGTCGCAGCACATATTATTCTTTTTTCATATATATAATTTAAAATGGAAAAATGTATATACTAAAAGACGATTATTCCCCTTGGAAGGATAATATGGAAAAGAAAGCTATGATAGGAATGGTATTGGCGATAGTGGCGTTAGTTCTGCTGGCGCTTACATTCGTGACGCCATGGTACAATGTGCATACAGAAACGGAAATAGATATGGGCGATATCAGAGGTGCTCAACCTACAACAGGTGAGTATTCTGAACTTTTAGATGAAGACCCATCCCTTTATCAGGAAACGGTGGAAATGGACGTAGATTATTATTTCAGAGAGGCGGAGGTGACTGCGAACGGGGAGAGCGAAACCGAAGAATACGACGATGACAGCGAAGTCGGAGCGGCTTTTAATTTGACCATGATCTTTACCATCATAGCGGTCATAGGTACTGTTCTTGGGTTAGTAGGAGCAGTTCTAGTCGCTCTTGGGAAATTGGACAGGAAGATCGGAGGTGGATTGGCGATAATAGGACTGATATTTGCCTTTATCGCGCCGATATATCTCATGGTGGATCTGCCCAATGCTTTTGATGAAGATGGAACAGAAGACGATCCTATAAACGGCGACCCTATAAACGACGAAGAGATAGAGATGGATGGTCCCCATGAGAGCTTCTTTGGATCAGAATCAATAGAAGAGATGGGGATGAGTATGGACATGAGTTGGGGCCCTAGTTTGGCCTGGTATTTTGCTCTTATAGCAGGAGTGATGAACATAGGCGTAGTCGCACTTGTCTTTACTTCTAAACCGAAGCCGACTCCCTCTGCACAAGCACCTTATCAGCAGCCAGCACAGCAGTCGTATCAAGAACAGCAGTGGCAGGAACAACCAGCACAACAACCTGAACAACAACCGGCACAGCAGCCAGCACAGCAGCCAGCACAACAACCAGCACAACAACCAGCACAACAACCAGCACAGCAGCCTGCACAGCAACCGGCACAACAACCGAGCATGTGTTCAAGTTGTGGACAGCAACTTAGGTATGTAAATGAATACGACAGATGGTACTGCGATACATGTCAAGAATACAAGTGAAGTTTTGCTGTGATCGGCAACAGTTGAAACCTTTTCCTTCTCTCTTTTACTTTTTTTGTTACTTTTAG
>PUNG01000018.1 GCA_003551675.1 Thermoplasmata archaeon | reverse complement strand
GGAAACAGAAAAAGAACTCGAAGAAGAAAAGTCCGAACTACATGATCTCAAAGAGAAACTGGAAAAAAGAAAAAATAGATTAGAAAACAGAGATAACAAAATCGATCTGCGAGAAACAAAGGTAGAAGGATGGGAACGAGAAGTAGAGCAGAAAGTCGAGATGCTATCCGAAAAATCAAAAAACCTTCAAGAGAGAGAGGAATTACTAGTAGAAACAAAAAACGAGCTAGATAAAAGAAAGGAGAAACTTGTCTCTCTCGAAGAAAAAATTATAGAAAGACAAAACACATTAGAGAACCTCCAAGAAGACCTTCAAAACGAAGAGAGGAAGTTAAAAAGATATGAAAACAAATTGGAAAAGAAGGAGTTAGAGATAGAAAGAAAGGATGAAGATTTGGACCTACGGGAGGAAAATATCGTATCCCTAGAAGAGGAATTAGAAGAAAAAATGAAAAAGTTGGAGGAAAGATCAACTACTTTAGAAAAGAAGGAAAGGGGCCTCGACGAGAAGGAGAAAGAATTGACAGATCAGGAGGATGACTTGAAAAATTTACAAATAGACTTAGAAGAAAAAACCAAAGAGTTGAACAAAATAGAAAAAGAATTAGAAAAAGAAAAAACCGACATATCAAAGAAAAAAGATAAAATCGAATCAGAGATGGATACTTTAGAGAAAAAGAAAGTGCGTTTGGAAGAAAAGGAAAAAAGCCTAGACGAGAAAGAAAAAGAATTAGAAAAAGAAAAAGAAGAATTTTACTGGTTTAAAGACGTGTCTAAAGAAAAAGCTAAAAAAATTGCGGATCTGTTCAGAAAGGGTGAAGTAAAAGAGATGGGACTTGAGGAGTTAAACAAACAATTAGTCGAAGACTTCTTCAGGGTATGGATCAGATTACAAAAAGTTGACGCCCACATGGGGATGCACCCAGAACCCTTCGCATTCGCCCAATTTACTGATTTCCCTAACAATTGGAAATTTAAAGAAGGATTCGATTTCTCTAAATTAAAAACTATCAAACTCACTGATAAAACTCCTGGCGAAGGTGAGTTGAAAAATAGTTTGATTTTTGAATATGTTTCTGATGGTGACGAACTCGGGATCGAACTGTTTTTCGAGTACTGTGACGAAAAGAGATATGCTAGATCTAGCGGATGGAAAAAATCCACAACAAGATACTCCTTGTTTTGTGAGAAACTCCCCTTGGATGAAAGCAAGATAGATCGATATCATTCTGAACTAAAAAATGTTGTTAAGAAATGGTATGAATCACTTTTGACAGGCAACCAAGATATAATATTTGATCACGTTAAAAAGGAATATGAGAAAGTAGAAGATCTTTCCGAATGAAAACAAGATCGATCTCATTTTGTTATTGAAAGCAACTTTCACTTACCCCCCTCCCCCCTACTAAATCTTAAATAAGGGTATCACTTTACTAGAGACGGTCCAAGAAAAACAAAACGGACCACGAAGTGATAAAATGCAAGAAAAAGAAAAATTCGCGCCCCACGTTGAAGATATAAACCGGGCGTTAAACGGAAAGTTAAGCGAAGAACAGATCGAAGAGGAACTCCGTACCTATACGGAAAGATATGGAGTTCCCTTGGGAAGCGCAAAAAGATCTATAGTTAAAAAGTACGAGGGAAATCCTCAAGACCTTTATACCAACACGGAAAAATCTATAGAGGATATAATCGGTGACGAACAAGGTCTTGATCTAAAATGTAGAATAGTCTCTATAAATGAAAAAGAGATCGAAGTAGACGATAAACCCAAACAGATATGGTACGGCATACTGGGAGACGACACAGGTACGATCCCGTTCACACTTTGGGAAGAACCAAGTATAGAGCTAAACAAAGGAGACACCGTCAAGGTAGAAAACGCGTATGCAAACACATGGAACGAAAAGCCACAGATCAACATCGGTTCTAGAGCATCCATAAAGGAGATAGATAGCGACGAAGTCCCAGATTTTGAAAGTGAAGCACAAAAATTAGATCTGAAAGACATCAGAGAGAACATGCGAAATCTTGACATAACCGCAAGGATAACATCCATAGAAAAAAAGATCGTGAACGGTAGAGACGATGAAGAGAAAGAATTATTTTCAGGTATAATCGCGGATGAAACAGGAAAAGCACAGTTCAGTGCCTGGCACGATTTCGATCTCAGCGAAGATGACGTTGTAAGGATAAAAGGCGGATATGTAGGATCCTGGCGAGGGATACCTCAGTACAGCTTCGATGAAAATGCAGAAGTCGAGTTTTTAGATGATGATGAATTATCTCCTTCGGAAGAGCTTGACGACTTATCTGTTTACACCATATCAGATCTAGCCAAAAGAGGCGGAGCTATCGACGCCGTGATAGATGCAGTGATGATCGATATAAAAAGCGGCAGCGGGCTCATATTCAGATGTCCTGAGTGTGGAAGAGTTATCCAAAAAGGAGCTTGCAGAGTTCATGGAAAAGTCGAAGGCGAACCTGACTTGAGAGTTAAAGGTATCTTGGATGATGGCACGGGTGCACTAACGGTCATAGTCAATAGAGAATTGACCGAAGATATACTTGATTACGACATGGAAAAAGCCATGGAAACGGCAAAAGATGCGATGAACCAAGAAATCATCAAAGATGATTTGGAAGAAAAATTGATCGCTCAACCATTGAGAGTTAAAGGAAACATAACTAGTGATGACTACGGACTGATGTTGATCGCCAACGATTTTGAATACAAAAGCATAGACGTGGAAGAAGAAGCTAGAAAGATGCTAGACGAGGTGCGTGTATGATGATGGGTAATAAAAACCCTCCCACCTTTTTTATAAAAAAGGAGGATTTGATATGAGTATGATAAGTAGAGAGATGGCTTGGAGAGTGTTCGCTAGAGAATTCAACGATTCCGATCTGATGATAGAAGGTGAGGAAGAAAGATCACCAAGCTATCTGATAACACCACTGGGGGCAAAGGTCAACCGCGTTTACCTAGTAGGGGTTCTGACCGAGTGTGAAAATATAGGAACTGATGAAGAGCCTATGTGGCGCGCTAGAGTGACCGATCCTACGGGAACTTTCTTTGTGTCAGCCGGAAAGTATCAACCAGGCGTAGCTACTTCATTAGCAAATATGGAACCACCTCTTTTCGTGGCCGTTGTAGGAAAGGCCAATACGTACCAACCAGACGATGATACTTTTCTGACCTCTATACGTGCAGAGATGGTAAAAGAAGTGACCGAGGAACAACGTAATATCTGGATATTGGAAGCTACAAAGTCTTTAAAAAACAGACTCGAAATCGCGATAGAGGCTTCTAAGATGGATGAGATCTCCGTTGAGGAACTAGTGGACCTTGGATTTGATGAAAAACTAGCAGACGGTTTCAAAAAAGCTTCGGAGCACTACGATCCACTATCTTTCAACAAATACGAAGGTATGTTAGAGGATTCGCTTCGATACATACTACCAGAATATGAGAGTGAATCAATCGGAGAAATAGACGAGGAACAGAGTGGAGAAGACGAAAGAGACGAGGAACTGGAAGAATTTATCATCGAAATCATTTCGAAGATCGAAGATGAGGAGGGCCTAGAAAACGGTGTGGAATATGACAGAGTTAGGACAAAAATCATGGATGAAAAAGACATAACATCAGATAAATTTGAAGAGGTCGTGAACAATCTTAGGTCTGACGGAAGTCTGTACGAGCCCGTGCTGGGTAACCTAAAGGTGATCTAGGCCGAGTGTTATTCATCATCCAAATCTTTGTTTTTTTCTTTTTTTTTCTGTTTGGTGATAGCTTCTTTCATCCTTAGGTCCCCTTCGACCACCTTTTTGGCCAGATCCTTGGAGATGGTTAGATCTCCACTCCTTATGCGGCTCCTTCTCTGCATCTCCTTCATCTCACCCTCAGTTGCGTTGACGCCATAATCTCCAAAAGCCAATTCGCCTTCGGTGAGAGCTATTTTTTTGGCAGCTTCGATGTCTGGAGATTCCGTAAGCTTTGTAGTTCCTTCTTCGTTCACGATCTCTATCCTGACCGCTAGTCCTTCCAAAGATTTGATGGTTCTATTTCTGTTAGTTCTATCTCCGTGACCTATCCTTATGGTCATCCTTTGAAATTCGTAACCCTCGATAAAACTATCGACCTTATTCCTAACATCCTCAGGGGAGCTAGCATGATGAGTCTCTATAACTTTACCATCTCCCACCAAGACTACACCCGGCTCAACACCTGGATCTACACCCACTATCATCTTTTGATAAGATGATTTTCCACTTATCATGGAAAGAGCTTTTCTAACTCCCTTTCTTATTTCATCGCCAACTGCTACAACATTTCGAAATTCTATGCCTTCGGCTTCCTGTTTAGTGGTCAGCACCACATCTACATTTGGAGGTATAGGATCAGAAAGTGAAAGACTTATGAAGGGGATATTTCTCTGTTTTAACTCCCTGACCGCCTCGTAGTAGAATTCGAAATTGTCCGTAGCTATTGCAAGTATCTTCACATCGATGGATAATACATTTTAAAGATATAGACTTTTTGAATCAGAAGAACACTAGAATATAATAAAAAAGAAAAAGGGTGTTTTAACTGAGATCCACGTCTGGTGCTTCTTTTATATCTCCAGATTTCATCATACGTTGAGTTTTATCTCTGCTAGATTTGATTACTTTTTCGGCCTGCTCGCGTAGTTCCTCTTCGGAAATTTCATTTCTCGCTAATCCCTGTTCTATCGCTTTTAATCCGACTCTGACTGCTTGCCTGATGAACACCTCAGTATTCTCCATGGTGGGAACAAGGCTTTCTTCGTCAAGGCCTCTCTCCTCTGCAACTTCCGCTATGGCATAAGCAGCTTCGATATGCATCTCGTCACTGATGGTCGTAGCTCTAACGTCTAAAGTACCCCTAAATATACCAGGGAAACCGATAGAGTTATTCACTTGATTTGGGAAATCCGATCTACCAGTTCCAACTATCCTCACTCCTGCCTCTTTCGCTTTCCAAGGCCATATTTCCGGTATGGGATTGGCCTCTGCGAAAAGTATGCCATCAGAGTTCATTTTTTTCAGCCATCCTTGTTTGATCGTATCCGGTCCTGGTTTTGAAGCAGCTACAACGACATCCTTTCCTTCTATGAGCTCGGGTATTCCACCTTCTTTTTGCTGTTTGTTAGTTTTTTGAGCGAATTTCCACTTTTCAGGCGTGGTCTTTTCATCAAGATCCTGTCGACCTGGATGCAAAAGGCCTGTGGAATCACAGAGCATCAAATTTTTTTCGGGTACGCCCGCTTTTACAAGCGTTCTAGCAAGGCACAAGTTCGCTGCTCCGGAGCCTATCAAACCTATTTCTACCTGATCTAACTCCTTTCCTACTATTTTGAGTCCGTTGATTATCCCTGCCAATGTTATGGCTGCGGTCCCCTGTTGATCATCGTGCCAAACAGGTATCTCGAGTTCATCCCTTAACTTATCCAAAACGTAGAAACATTTAGGTTTGGAGATATCTTCAAGATTGATCCCACCAAAGGAAGGAGCTATCCACTTTACCGCCTGAACGATGTCATCTGGATCATGGGCGTTCAAACATATAGGGAAGGCGTCAACACCTCCTAAATACTTGAACAATAGGCCTTTACCTTCCATCACCGGCATGCCCGCTTCCGGCCCTATATCGCCCAGCCCTAACACTCTGCTTCCATCACTGACTACTGCCACATTATTCCATTTGTTGGTGTGCTCGTATGCCATCTCAGGATTTTTATGTATATCTTCGCATGGTTTTGCCACGCCAGGGGTGTACCAAACTCCGAAATCATCGAAACTCTTTATCTGTACTTTTGGTGAGACTTCTATTTTTCCCCTATAAAAAGGATGCCATTCCATCGCCTTCTTCGCGGGTTCTTCAGCTTTCTTCAATAATTCTTCTTCTGTAACTTTTTCTTTTTCTCCCATGTTATCATCACTTAAGGAATGAAATAAGGTATAAATAGATAATGGAGATAGTCGGAATGAAAAATTCAGGATATTTCAACGCCAGGTGACTTCCACTTCGTCAGTTCTAAATTTTTGTCTGATGTTACTATCTTCAACAGAGATCGATATGCCCGATGCATGCATGAGAGTTCCAGTCCATGCGATCATAGCCGCGTTGTCTACACAGAATTCTGGTTCTGGCACGTGGAAAGTAGCGCCTCTTTCCTCCGTCATCTTTTGTATCATATCCTGAAGTCTCCTGTTCTGAACCACACCGCCGCCCAAAAGAACTTCATCTTTTCTTGTATGGGCTAAGGCACGTTCAGTGACCTCGGTCAACATAGCAAAAGTTGTCTCTTGAAGCGAATAACATATATCTTCCAGTGGATCATCTTTGTTCAATGCGGCGGTCATTATGCCCGAAAATTCTACATCCATACCCTTCACACTATAAGGAAGGTCGACTAGTCTTGCGCCTTTTTTTGCCTCCTCTTCGATGAGAGGACCAGCAGGGAACGACATATCATTCTCACGACCAAATTTGTCTAACATGTTTCCTATACCTATATCCAGGGTTTCACCGAAGACCCTGTACCTGCCTTTTTTGAAAGCTATCACCTGTGTATTTCCACCTGAGGCGTACAATAAAACTGGATTCTCGGCATCCGTTCTTAACCTGCCTATCTCGAGATGAGCTATACAATGGTTGACTCCAACTAAAGGTACGTCTAAAGATAATGACAGACTTCGAGCGGCAGTTGCAACGGTTCGAAGACAGGGACCCAATCCTGGACCTTGGGAAAAAGCTATGAGTGCTATATCTTCCTTTTCGATATCGGCTTCTTCGATAGATCGTTCTATGAGAGGAACGACTTCGGAAGCGTGATGGTTCGCAGCTTTTCTCGGATGAATTCCTTCGGTCCCTTTATAGGTTTTAAAAAGATTTGAAAGAACTTCTCCGTCCTCGTGAACTACGCTAACTCCCACAGTATGTGCAGTTCCTTCAAAACCTAGAGTAAACATAAAAGTAAAAGGTAAGGGTAGGGTTTAAAAAGTGTTTGGTTCAGTCCGAAGGAAGTATCCTGTAAACTCCTGTACCGCAGTCAGGGCATTCGCCTTTCATTGCGGGTCTTCCGTTCTTCATTTTTGTCTTTTCTGCGTTTTTTATATCTACTTTCTCGCCACACTTAACACAATATGCTTTGGTCATAATTTCACTTCAAGTGCATATGAGGAGAGAGGTATTAAAATTTTGCTTATATCTAAGAGGAAATGTCAGGTGACCGATGTAAGCCCCTTTCTGTTTTGTATCAGCCGACATTCACCTGCGCGTCCTACCTGCCGGTCCCGGATGAGTCATCCCGGCTGTTTGGACTTGCTCCAGTGGGATAAGTGGCCGTTTCATCGATCCCTCCAGTTCTTCGCTCTGTGGGTTAACTCACCTCCCTTGCGGAAGGTTTCGCACACTTCACAGCTCCCTAGAGGACGTGTCGTTTCTGCGCCCTGAACCATGGCTCTCACCACACCAGCTTGCACTGGTCCACCTTTCCTATGGAGAGGGGACTTTCCTCAGGCCAAAGGCCCGTCGGTCGGCCACGGTCTCCTGACAGACTGTTAATGGTGGCGGTCTGATTTAGTTATTACTATCGGTCTGATGTGGATCACTCAACATATCTTATATCGGGGTTAGAGGCTTCTAATATCCATCTACCACTAGTGTTATCGTATATCCATTCGCCTTCCACCACCACTGGTTTTCCATGTATCTCTTTTTCTTCTTCCCATCCGTCTATTATGCAGGTCAGTTCATATCTATAATTGGAATCCTGGTGGCTTGATAAGATCAGCGTCGTCTCTTGAGGTGTGTTCCTCTTTTCAACCACATCGCCTCTAACTTTTACCTCCATGCCTTCATACCATTCAGGGTTCTCCAAAAGGGAAGAAAACTCGGTAAAGCGGGAGTGGGCCTTTTCTAGGATCGATATGCCTCCGAGTTCATCGACATTTAGACTTAGATCTCCTTGGTAATCTTCCAGTAGACCCTCGACCTCGACCTTTGCTCCAGCTTTCAATTCCTTTTCATCTTCTACAACATCTTCTATGATCTGTTTTTCTATGGCCACGGTTAAAGTCCCATGATGATCCTCTTCTTTTAAATCCAGCAGGACGATATAGTCAAACCAATTTAGTCGAGATATGGTTCCCTGGGTCATCACACGCGAGCCTATCATACCTTCATCTATTTCAGATACATTTAATCTGACCGTGGACTGCTGAGCTGAAAACAGATAAAGAAAAGATATTCCGATAACAGAAACGATCACGGCTATGGTTAAAAGTTGATCCTTGTTCAGCACATAATTCACTCCCTTTAAATCAAAGTATCGAGCTTATTTTCTAGCTTTTCAGCGGTTATGTCCGATAAAGATACCTTGGTGGTTCTTCCCGAGCCGTCCGCAAAGGTTTTCGTGTTCAATATGCCTTGGTCGGAAAGGTTTTGTAAGTAACTCCAAAATTGGGTGTGTGCCAGTTTTGTAATGCCGTGTTCCTCACAAACGATCTTATACAATTCTTTTATATCTCCTGTGGTGGTGTAAGTGCTTTTCTTTAGAGCCCTTGTGGCCGCTAGTAGGATCATCTTTTCCTGTGTATTGAGGGCTTTTAATTTGCTCTCGGTTATGTGAGGGCTCACCTCGGCCTTAGCTGCCCTTATATCTTCCGTTATCACCTCGTTTCTACCTTTCATCTCCGCCATCAAGCTTGACTTCTCCAGTAGTTCTATACCGTATCTAGCATCTCCTCCGCCGTCGCCCTTTTTACCGGCTATATCACATATCAGTTGTACCTTTTCGTCGTCCATGCTACCAGGATGAAGTGCTATATCCACTCTGTCGTTGATTATCGGAAAAAGATCTTCGCAGGTATACCTAGGGAATCGTACCCGATTGCTCCTTTTAAACGAGCTTCTAGCGCTTTCTTCCAACAGCTGAAAAGCGTTCTTTTGAGAGATCAGTAAAAGAGAGATATTACCCTTGGGTTTTAATCGTTCTTCATCAAATCTTGAGAGATAGTAAATAAGGTCCGATCCGTCTTTTCGTATCAGGAAATCGACTTCGTCCAATACCAAGATCAGATGGAGGTTCTGTTCCTCTACTTTTCCTTTTGCAACCTCCAGCATCTCCTCTGTAGAGAAGCCCCTGTCGGGAAAGCCTTTGTCGAAATGATTGACTACTTTCCACATGACTGAACTATTTTTTTTTCTTCTTCTACAGTTAACAAAGACGTAATCTATTTTTTTGCCTTCGTCTTTAGCCCACTCTGAAAAATCTATACAAAATCTTTTGGCAGTTGCCGTTTTACCGGTTCCTACTGAGCCCTGGATGAATACATTTTGCGATATGTTCGAAGAGGTAACTCCTCTAAACAATGCAAAAAGATTTTGGATCTGCTCTTCTCGATTAGGAAGTTTTTCAGGGATGTAATCGAAGGAAAGTTTTTCTTGATCTTTGATTATTTTTCCAACTGATCTTTTAAAGTCCATCGTAGATCACTTCGTTTTTGGTGATTTGCTTACAGGGCACAGATATGACAAGATATATAAAATTATACCGTTAGGTCGGCTTTACACACGTCACAAGATAAAGCATCGCCATGGTTCAAATGATGACAGATGGGACATTCTATATCTTCTTTTTCTACATCTAATTCATTCTCAGAAGTTTTTTTATCTTCGATATCTGCATCCACGACGCTCTTTTCTTCTTCCAATTCTCTCTCGGCTTCCATCTCTTCTTCCCGGATCTCCTCTCCTGAACGTGATATGACTGACTTCTCGATTACGGTATCATCACCTGTGATCAACGAACCTACGTACTCGACACTACCTTTTACTTGGACCCCCTGTGCCAAATTGACATTTCCTCCTGCAGATATATCCATGGTCTTTGAATCTTTACCTATATCCAATTCCGATCCACATTCTATGTCTTCTGCACTGACCTTGTCACCCAGACAGACCCTTTCTCCTCGTATCATACCTTTGATCTTGCTATCATCTCCGATCTTGACTTCGCCAGAGTCAGAGATTATATCTCCTTCGACTTCACTGTTATTTCCGAAGATTATATCTCCGTTGGCCTCCACTGAGCCTCTTACTTTGATGTTTTCGCTCCCTTCAACTTTACCGTTAGATTCTATACCCCCTGCAACCACTGTATCGGGAAGTAATACTATATCCGTGTCAGACTTTAATGTGCTGCGGCCCAACTTCTTTTTCTCTTTTTTTAACTTGCTCAGGAGCTTTTCGTTCTCCCGGTTCAACTGTCTCATCTCTTGTTCTAGCTCTTGGTTCTCATTTTCCAATTCTCTGATTATGTTATCTCTTTCCTCTATATCCCCTTCCGACAGTTCCTGACTCATCTCTTCGATACGTTTTTCCTTTTCCTCCAGCAGCTTTTCTTTTTTGTCCAATATCTCCCTATTTTTCTCCTCTAACTTCCCTATATCCATCTCGAGTTCTTCCTTTTCATCTCTCAACTGACGTATTTGACCACGATATTTTTTGAGTTTCTTACGGATATAGTCTTTTTTATCGTCCATGAGATGCACTTCCGACCGATCTGTTGATGTTTATAAGAGGTAGTCTTACATTATTTAAAATTTGTTTTAGCTAAAAAAAGAGCTTTGATGGTTTTTTCTACAAGTCTTTGTTCAGATTTTCGACCACGCCCTTTATCCTCTCTTCTTCTATCAGAGAAACTAGCACACCTCTATTTGAGATCCTTTTTATGTTCTTCGCCATGGTCCTTTCCCTATGATGTTCTAATTCCTGAAATCCTGTCAGCTTGTTTATCGTATCATCCCATTTCAAAACGAATTCTTCAGGTGTTTCTGCCTTTACCTTCCTTCTCCTTAGAGTTTTTTCTCTCATGGCCTGCCTGATCCACTGCGGGCCTGTCACGTGCTCACAGTAAGCCATGGTGTAATGTTCTTCATCCATATCAACCGCTTCGATGTCTATATCTCGTTCTTCACAATAATTTAGAAAAAAGGTGTAAGAGGGGGGAGGAAGACTCACTTCTCCAAATCTACTCAATTTTTCAGCGTATGTCTTTTCGGGAGAGGAGGGTTCTATGTCGATCTCTTCGTCTGCATCTCCTTTTTCGACAAAATCTCTTAAACCTGCAAGTTCTTCTTTAGATATAGGAAGACATCCTACGTCGAAATCTGATCTTAGTCCATTGAGCTCTTTTTTGATCCTGTCTCCCTCTGAAATTAAACCTTTAACTATACCAAAAAGATATACTTTGGAACCGTTTATAGTGAGTTTATAGCTGCTCATCTTCTATCCGCCAAAAGTTCTATCACTTTTTTCCTATCTCTTATATCAGCAAGTTCCTTTTTTTCGATCAAAGGGATGCCTTCGATGTTTCTATGTCTGTAGCTTTTTTGTAAGAAGATCACCGAGTCCTTTTCAGTGATAGCTGAAAGATTAGAAACTATCTTCGCCTTTTCCTTCAAATTTTCATTTTCCTTAGAACTGATACCGCTGAGTAGAACCGTTTCGTTATCTTCTGTTATAGCTTCGAAGGGACACTTGCAGGTAGGAACTATCTTGTATCCTATGGAGGTTAAAGACTCAAAGATACTTTTCTCCAGACCGGAATACTGTTCTAATTCCGACGATTCCATGTATTCCTCCTCTCCAGGATCTCCTTCAGCTCTCTCAAAAGGATTGATTGGAAGAATCAAATCCTCCCCTAAAAAGTCCTCGAGCCTTAAAGCCACCTCAAGGTCCGCGCCCATACCTTTCTCATACTTCTGAATGGACTTGCGGGAGACCCCCGCCACGTCCGCTAGCTTACTGAGTGATATCTTCCTTTCGTTCCTGACTTCTCTAAGTATCTCGGAATCCATCTTAACGTAGAAGCCGCCAGGAGCGGAAAACACGTAGGGAGGTACGCCTTCTATCACCATATCTCTTAGAGTTTCTGGAACCATCAAAGGTATACCGTTCCTTGAGTATACGACCCCTTGCTTTAATTTTCTCTGACCTCCGATCAATGAAATATAGAGAGGGGTTGCGTCTATAGCATCACAGAGCACCTTCATCTCTCTAGCATCTTCAGCCCTAGAACTATCTGCACTTATGGTTACTCTTATCACGAACAGGGAGTCATCTTTTCTCGCGATTATATCGAATATAGTTCCGGGCCGATACTGCCTTTGGGATAAGTAGAACCCTCCTTTCGATAGGACATCCCGGACTTCTTCGATGAGCTGAAGTCGGTTCATCAGTATCTTATTTACTTTGAAGTTCTATATAAAGATAGGGTCGGATCCCCTGATCCAAAAAGCAGAACTTTCACTCGCCCATCTTTTCCGCCAAGCTCGTCTTCCATGTCTCTCTTATCTTTTCCAGCTCAACATCTATAACTTCGGAGTTTATATCGATATGGAGATCTTTTCCACCTGTAACTCCCAGCCTATTGATCGGTACTGAAAACGTTTTTTCGAACTCGTCCACATCTTCTTCATCCACTTCCACTAACCACCTGGTAGGACTTTCTGAGAACAGAAAATCATCGGACCTCAGTTCGGTAGCTATCTCGATCTTAACGCCCATGTTCCCGGCTAGACACATCTCTGAAAGAGCAACACCTAGACCGCCTAAAGAGATGTCGTGGCAGCTCCTGATCAGACCTTCTGAATGAGCTTTTAGCATCTCTTCCATGCTGGTTTCCAACCTTTCTATATCTACTTTTGGTACTTTTCCAGTATTCCCGCCTACCATGCGGTAATACTCAGAACCGCCCATGGCACCCTTGGTTTCACCGACCAGGTATACCGGGTTACTTTCTTCCTTGAGATCCATGGTGATCGATTCACGTACGTCCTCTATCAAACCACAAGCTAGTATAGAAGGTGTCGGCTTTACTGCCCCGTACTCCGTCTGATTGTAGAAGCTGACGTTACCGGACACGAAAGGTATGTTCAAAGATCTCGCCGCCTCTCCTAAGCCTTCAGCTACCCTTTTAAAATCTCCCAAGCGTTCCGGTATCTCAGGATTGCCGAAGTTCAAACAATCCGCAAAAGAGTGCGGTCTCGACCCAACTGATACTAGATTGCGTATCGCCTCGTCCAGTGTGTTCATGGCTCCGGCTTTCGGGTCCAGTGAAGTCAATGAGGGTAGTACGTCGGTGGTTATCGTTATGCCTTTGAACGATCCTTCCAGAGGTTTTATCACGGAAGCGTCTCCAGGGCCTTGATTCCCTAGCACCCCTTGAAGGGGTTTCAAAATCGTGTTCTCTCTCACCTCGTGATCGTACTGCCTGATCACCCACTCCTTGCTGTTGATGTTGTCTCTAGACAGTAGTTCAAGAAGCACTTTTTCATGGTCTTCGGGGAGCTCTGGCTCTTCTTCCTCAACTTCTTCCGTATACTCCACTATCTCCGTGGGCCTGCAGTAGGTAGGTCCACCGGTCTGAAATTCTAGGTCTAAATCCATTATCTTTTCATCTTCGTAGTAAACTTTTACTCGTTTTTCATCGATAACTCTACCTATCCTCGTGGCCTCTACATCCCACTTTTTGCATATTTCAAGCACTCTCTCGACATCTTCCTCTTTGACGGCGTACATCATCCTTTCCTGACTTTCGGAGACCCATATCTCCCAAGGGGCCATATCATCTTCTTTCAAAGGTACTTTATGTAACTGTACCTCCGCTCCGTACCCTCCTGCTAATGCCATCTCTCCAGCCACACAGGAAAGACCTCCACCACCGAAGTCTTTCATCCCCTGCAGTAAGTTTTTCCTATTCAGCTCCAAACTAGCATGTATCAAAGGCTCTTTGGTTATGGGATCGCCTAGCTGCACCGCACCTATATCTTCTTCCTCGGAATCTTCTCTCAACTCGTCGGATGCGAAGGTGACGCCGTGTATCCCGTCTCTTCCTGTCCTGCCACCCGCCACTATGAAAACGTCGCCGGGCTCCTTTACTCTGCTGCGTATGAGCTCTTCTTTCTTCGCTATGCCTATACAGCCCACGTTCACCAGACAGTTGGACGTATAGCTCTCGTCGAAATAAACCATCCCGGCTAAAGTAGGAATACCTAACCTGTTACCGTAGTCGCTTATACCGTGGACCACTCCGTTGAATAGATATCTAGGATGTTTGGTCCCGGAGGGGAGTTCTTCGTAATCCATATCAAGTGGCCCAAAAAAAAGTGGATCAACAAATGCTAGTGGTTGAGCACCCATGCAGGTAACGTCTCTCACTATTCCGCCTATCCCCGTAGCTGCTCCTCCATAGGGCTCTATTGCTGAGGGGTGATTGTGACTTTCCAACGCGACAACATAAGCATGCTCATCGTCGAATTCTACAACGCCTGCATCTTCCTCTATAACGTATATGTTTTGAGGCGCCTCTATATCGAAAACGGTATCTTTCAAAATGGGTTTAGAAGATTTATAACAGCAGTGTTCAGACCAGGCCTGGCCTATGGCTTCGAGTTCGAGGTCTGTGGGATTTCGATCAAGCTCTTCAAAATGTTCTTTCACCATCTTCATCTCGTCCAAGCTCAGACCGACTCCGCTCTCCCTGCTTATCTCTTCCAGGTCCTCATCTTCAGCTCCTAGAATATTGACCTCGTGCAGTTCGAAGGGGACATCCCGCTCAATGTAATGCTTCATCATATCCCTCTAATCTATTATACTTATATCGTAGGTCTGGATAACAGGATTGGCCAGTAGCTTCTTACACATCTCCTCCACTTCTTTTTTAGCTTCTTCTTTAGAGATGTTGTCACCAAGGTCGATCTCGAACAGTTTTCCCGTTTCAACCTTATCAACGTCCCATCCTAGAAGTTTCAAAGTCTTCTTCGTGTTCATACCTTCTGGATCCGCAACACCTTTTTTGAGTTCTATCTTTACTTCCGCGACTACCATGCGACCACGTTAGTGTGATTGAGTTCTCCTTTATTATTGTTTTGCGGGGGAAAAGATCCGTGAGGATATTTAAGATAGGTAACATCAAAGGAATTTCATCTCGTCTTTAAAATAGGTCAAGCGGGCGTATCTGAATCTATAATTTTCTTAATATCGCCTTTGCCTCCAGGCAGGGGATCTTCTTTAAGGATATCTTTTATTCTTACCATATGGTCCTTTCTGTTCATGCTTGAAAGCGTATTGTAGATGCGATTTTTTTCCCAGCCTGATAAGGCTTTGATCTCTTCTACGCCAAACACGAGAAGACCTTCTGCTTTTATTGATTCAATATATAAGCTTCATTTTCGGACGATGTGTAGAGGAAATATCGTCGTCGTGGTTGTCTCTTTCGGGTGTACTTCGCTACAAAAACCTCCCAGGTATATGGAAAAATTTATTTGTGATTCAATCCATATCAATTTGCGGGGTATATGACTGAAGCAGTAAAAGAAATTTTAGAGGAGCACAAAGACGAGATCAAAGAAAGGTTTGGAGTGAAAAGTATCGGCCTGTTCGGTTCTTGTGCGAGATCTGAAGAAACAGAAGAAAGTGACGTGGATCTGATAGTGGAGTTCAAAGATCCAAACTTTGATGATTTTATGGAACTAACTTTTTACCTTGAAAATATATTAGGTAGATATGTAGATATATTGACACCCGCCGGACTTGAAGGGATCAGGATACCCGAAGTCAGTGATGAGATTTCGAGGAGTGTGGTCTATGTCTAAGAGAGAGGATAAATATTTGTTTCCCCACAAGATGAACTTCTGAATCATACTTCCTCCGGATTCAGTTTTAATCTACTATATAATCCTCTAGTCTCTTAGAAAGCTCTCTTAAAAGTTCAGCATCTTCTTTTTCTCATTTTCTAGATCTAGTTTTAACATATTGAATATCCCAGACCTTTCTACTCAAATCGTTCTCTTTTTTGAAATATCTATCCTTTTTGATTTTTATGAAAGAACCAGATTCTAATTTAATTGTGAAGATCTCTTTGCTATATAGGACCTCAGATAAATTATGTCCCGGTTTTTTATTCAGTGTTATCTCATATCCCTTTCTGTTATTTTCTAAAGTTTTTATCACTATCTTTCTTAATATTTTCAATTCTATTCCGCCTACAGTCAAGAATTTATTCCCTGGTCTGTACTCTTTTACTCGAATGAAACTAGCTTTTATCACAAAATAAGTAATAATTGCTCCACATATTATGATGAGAAATGTTGCAATTCTTAGGGTATTGTTAAAAAAATCGAATCTCCATCTCCACCACGTATAAAGTATAGCAAACGGAATAAGAATTGGATAAGTGATACTTGCGAAAAGAAGAGAATAAAATTCAATTTTCCTTTCCTTAAATTTACCATCCTTATCCATAATATCATTCATTCCATTTGAGATAGAGCCAGGAAAACTCCTATCATAGGAGAAGCTACAAATGCCACTGCTTGCGGGCCTTTTATGGTTTTTGCCAATATTCCGCTTAGGAGAGATATAGCCCCCGTCGTAAATCCTAACCCACCATAAAATATTCCCCAAGCTCCTTCTACAACCCAGCTTAATAAATTGAATATCCAACTCACGAGATTTGTAAATATTGAAAGACTAGCCATCTCAGGGGAGAAATGAGCTCCGTATATACCCATCCCCACTCCAAGTAACAAAGCCATTTCAACCGAGATCGTCTCCGAAACTTCGCCCTCCTCTGGCAGGAATCCTATCACCAGGGATACAATGGGCAGGTCTGGTAAATCTGCTTCTCCTAAGAAATTTTTCACCGCGGTTATGGAGGGAATCGTTGTCCCCAAGTCGATTTCTTCTTCGAGGATGCCTTCTAAAAGTGATGAACCAGTAATAGTTTCCCAAACGTACTCTATCCCAAGTGCTCCTAGATCAGTGAGAGCATCAAATATACCTCCTCCGCCATTTACCGTTGCACCAACCACATTTGAAATGATCCCTATCGCACCAAACGGACTGATGTACTCCTGGAACGGCTCGATGAACCTCATTACCCTTTCCATCACATCCATAACCGAACTTGCTCTATCCTGCTGGCCGATGAACGAGAGCATCAACGCACTACCGGCTTCCATCGTATCTTCCATGCTCTCAGAACCGTCCATCTCATCCCACTCTGCAAGCTCCTCGAAGAAGTCCTCCATGGCCTCCTGTATTCCCTCAGCCCAGCTCTCGAGACCGGAAATGACCGTATCCCATACACTGCTGAACAAGCTCGAGACATGCGAAACGATCCAGTCGGCCAACGCACTCATCATCTCTTTAACCTCGTTCACCGCGTCCCTTACTGCGCTGAACATTTCCCCGATGGTCTGCACGAGTGTGATTCCCCATCTAATCACACCCTCAGCGATACTACCGATGAAATCACCTATAGCCGCTACCCCTCCTTTCACAACATCGAACGCATCGGAAGCGGCTTCCTTCCAATCACCGAACACATCACCCCAACATATATCAAGCGGGTCTTGACCTAACTCATCCATCACAAAACCAGTCCACGGTATCAGCTGGATAACATCAGTATGGATACCAGTAGTTTGAGGTGTATCCAAAACGTGATAGTTGGCGCTCCGGTTCTCGAACTCGCCATCCTCCTCATCATACTCCCGGTACAACAGCATGTCGAGGATCATCTCGGCTTCTTCATCAGTTACGTTGCCCGATATCATGCTCACTACAGCGCCGGAAGCGTCTTCCTCCTCTTCCATGTCCGAGAACTCTAGGTGTTTGATCACATCCTGGATCTCGTCCGGTACATCGTCTGGGATGCCGTCATCGTCACCTTCTTCTGTGAGAG
>PUNG01000144.1 GCA_003551675.1 Thermoplasmata archaeon | reverse complement strand
CCCTGATTTATCAGATAGATCGCGAGCAATTTTTTGTTCCCTATCTTCTCTTCTATCTCTATGCTCTTGGACAAAGCATCCAATGCCTTGTTTAACTCACCAAGATGTAGATAGATGATACCCTTATTCTGAAGGGACCTTCCCAGAGCTTTTTCATAGCCGATCTCCTCTTTTAACTCTATAGATTCCGAAAGTCGATCCAATGCCGATTGATAATTCGCCACCCTGAGTTCTAAGGTTCCCAGACTGTGCAGTGCATCGGCCATGATCTCTTTATTTTCCAATTCCTCTCCTAGATCCATGACCTCGTCAAATATCTCTTGAGCTTTATCCGGTTCCCCCGTTTCCATGAGGATCCAACCCTTTATATCCAATAACTTACACCGTTCCTCATTGGCCGCTTCACTGATCGAAAGTCCTTTTTCTACGAAAAGGAGTGTTCTTTTGAATTCACCCTGTCTCTCAAAGGTCTTCGCTATCTTTCGATACATCCTTTGATGAGCCTGGGAGTCGTCAGTTATCAACATCGCTTTTTCAAGGACATTACGGCTTTCATGGTAATTCCCCAATACTCTATTAACGTCTGACATCTTTTCCAGGACTTGGACCCTCATACTTTCTTCAGAATTGGAGATGAGTTCAAGGGCCTTCTCGTACATCTCCAACGCATCTTCTTGTGCGTAAACTTTCTCCGCCCTTTCAGCGGCTTTCAGATAATATTCTATCGCTTTGTCGTCCTCTTCAGCTTCACTGTGATGAAAAGCCAGGTCGGAATACCAGTCTTCTATCTCATCCCCATATATCTTTAAAATGCTCTCCGCCGCCTTGGAGTGGAGCTTTCTTTTCCTTATGGTCGACATCTTCTCCAAAGGAACTTTTCTAAATAATGTGTGTGCAAATTTGAACCGTTCAGATACAGGATCTTCCGACCATAATTCATTCTCCACCAACATCCCGATATGGTCCAACAATCTCAACTCGTCCATACTGGAAATATTCTCCAATAGTTCATAGGGTACTTCTTCACCTATCACACCGCCGGTCTTCAACACCTGCCGGGTTTCCTCGGAGAGAGTATCTATCCTCCTATCTATTATCTGGTCTACGAGGGTAGGTATGGTTATCTCGTCTTTAGATCTTGGATAAACCCCCTCCTCCGTATCCACGAGCCCTTCGTCGAGTAGGGCTTTACTGAACTCTCGTATGAAAAGAGGATTTCCTTCAGATAGTTCATGTATCATATCCGATAATTCTTCCGGTACCTCTTCCGCGGAGAGTATTTTTTTCACCATGGTTTCAGTTGTATTTCTGTCCAAAGATCCTAATCTGATCTCTTCGTGCACTCTCTCCCTTAACATCCGCTGTTTTATCTCTATGAATGCATCGTTCATCTCGGCCTCCTGTGGTCTATAAGTGCCTATAAAGAGCACGGCGCTCTCCTCCAGATTATCCACCATGTAGTAAAGTAACTGTAGAGAAGCCTCGCCGGCCCAATGTAGATCGTCCAAAAATATCACTAGAGGCTTTTCCTGTGAGAGTTTTTCTATCAACTCCGTAGTTTTATAGAAAGTAGCTCTCCGCTCTGCGGTGAACATATCCTCGTCTTCGATATCTACGTCTTTAGGATCTATCTCAAAATCATCGATCCTGTTGAATGCTTTTTTGAATGGAAGATAAGGGTCTGAACCTTCGAAATAACAGGTTCCGGACAGAAATATAGCACTCTCTTTTACTACATTGTCCCTGAACTCGTGTATCAAACGAGTCTTCCCTATGCCGGCCTCTCCAGAGATAAATAGTAGAGATACACCCGTCACTTCCACCTTCGTCAACTCTTCTTTTAAACGAGAGAGTTCATTTTTCCTACCAGCGAAGGTATCCTTCTTTTCCTCCACCTCTTCCGTCAGATCTAGAACTCCGTTCTTATCTGTCTTATTTATCGCTTTCAAAAGAGGTTCGCTATCGTCTAGATACTCATCCACCTCTTTCAATTTTATCTTCCTCTCGACGTCCTCGGTTTTTAACGTTATACGTTCTTCCTCTAATCTCTCTCTTATCTTTTTCTCTTCCTCTATACCCCTTTCCGTAAGAAAATATACTTTCCTTTTTCTGTCAAAACCTTTCACTCTCTTCAGGTCCACGAACACCAGGTCCTTCTCGTCTTCGGCTAGATCCTTCAATTCCTTGCTTATGTACGGTCTGCTCAAACCTAGAACTTCAGCTATACCCGGTTGTGATATCTTATAGGGTACCTCGTCTTCATCGCGATATATGTCGTAATACTTCAGGTGGATCAGTATCTTTTTTCGGGTCGAGAGATCTATCATCACTTTCAGCTAATACTACTTCCTATAAAAAAATTCTTTTACACTTTGACTACAGAACGAAGATAATGTATGTGAGTAGAAAGGCGAGTATCAGGTAAGTGATGAAAACGGGACCTTCTTTGTAATCCTCTCTATTGATCAGATACAATTCAACAAGGCCCACACCACCGAGGATGATAACTATCAACGTGTTTAGAGTCGAGTTCAAGGAAACAACACCATCGATCAAAAAATAACTTGAAAACACCGCCACTGCGAAAGATGAACCTATCAGTAATTTTGCCTTTTTCAAGCCCAAAAGCACGGGGATAGTCTTTACACCTTCTTCCTCGTCACTTTCGTAGTTCTTTATATCCACAAAATTAGCTGCAAGGAGGAATATGGTAAAGAAGAATAAAGGAAAAACCATGGGCATATCGAACAATTCACCTGCAAAACTATGTCCTAAGATCACCAGTAAAAGTGAATTGAAAGCCATGGGAACCTTTGAAAGTATGGGAACCCTCTTCAACCTGAACGGAGGTAAGGAGTAGATCATAAAACTACCCATGAAAAGGATGATGAACAAACAAACTTTTTCACCTCCCGCGAAGGAGTAGATCAGCGATAAAAAGAAAAAGGCGGCGGTGATAACTTTGTAACTCTTCGAGGGTATGACCTCCTTGTCCACGGCCGCTTTTCCTTGGAACTCGTCGATATCGGCTATATGATCCAAGGAAACGGCAAAGGACCAGGCTAAAAAGATGGACATAACGGTCAGTATCAAACTGGAAAGAGAGTACATGGTCAATTCGAAAGAAGCCTGGCTGACTCCGATCCCTAGACCAAGAAACAGCATCATGATAAGATGTCCCAACACATAGAAGCGGATGTTTTTGATAACATCCACAAAATACTTTCTTCTCATCAGATAGATCGTTACCCCCAAAAGTAGGAATATCATCATGAGAAAATACCTTATAAGCAGAGTATAGGATATTTCATATTGTATCCCTAAAATACCTACAAAGCGCTCCAAAAAGATGGGAGTGGATAATCCCATGAAAACCACAACATAGGCTAAAAAAGTGAAGGATAGGCTTTTGATGAAACTTTTATTCTTGTAAAGAAAGTAGGCGAAAAAGAACAAAAGCCCTATCATTATCGATATGCGATTTCCTATGCTTATACCCATCTCCTGATCAAGCGATCCAAAAAAGGTAAAAAATCTTAGTATATGATCATCTTCAGGACGTAGATAACCGTGGGCGAATCCACCTCTACCATAGGCAAAAAAATCGATGGTGGACATCAAGATAACCAACGAGCACAGCAGAGGTACCACCACCTTCGCTATGTTCTCTATTTTCTCCTTGGTGGCGAAATAAGAGATCACCATGATCAAAAATAGCAGTGAAAAACCTGCGGACACGTGACCCAGAGCTACTTCAAAACGAAAAGACCAGTCTCGCACCAACATGTCCAAAAAATATCGTAAAGAAAAAAAGAATAAAAATATAGCTAACAGATGGATTAAAGAAACATTTTCTTCTTCTAACAGGTCGATCAGCTTTTCAAACTTTGCTCTGATTCGTTTCATATCTCAAGCTCAAGTATTCGATTCAAACATTTATACCTTCGGTGTAGATGACGGTTTTTCACCATCGAGCTCAGTTCGAACTCTTCCTATCTAGTGAAGTATCACAATATGGACATTTTTCTGCTTCTGGCTCGGTTATCAAGAAACCACATTCAGGGCATTCGGTAAAGATCTCGTCGTCCAAACCTACAAAACCATCATCATCTTCCTCTACATCCATGCCACATTCAGGACAAGTATCCTCACCTTCGGGCATGACTACGTCACATACTGGACAGATCTTTTCACCTTCTGCTTTCACAGAAGCCGCGTCATCATCTTTCTCGAGTACTGTCTCTTCCTCGTCTAGCTCTTTTTCTAACTCTGCTTCAAGCTCTTCGTCGATCTCTTCGTCCACATCTTCGTCCACTTCGTCCTCTTCTACTTCGTCCTCTTCTACTTCGTCCTCTTCTACTTCGTCCTCT
>PUNG01000140.1 GCA_003551675.1 Thermoplasmata archaeon | reverse complement strand
TTGATGTCTCTCTCTCCTTTTGTTTGCTCCTCCTCCTCTTCTTCTTCTTCTTCTTCTTCTTCTTCTTCTTCTTCTTCTTCTTCTTCATTGAAAGGTACATCATCTTCTGCTATTTCATCCTGACTTAAGCCACCGAAGAAAACCGCCTGAATTTCTTTGAGTGAAGGCACAACGAGAACTTCATCTAGTGAAAGGACATCATCCAGAATGGACTCGCCATAAGGATCCCGGTCATTGAAATCTATCCGGGAAGTGTTGGCAAACTTATTTGAACCAAGCTGATCCTCACTAAACCGAATTCTTAGGGTGTATCCTTCTTCTAAATCCGGAAATGTTTCGTACTCTTCATTCTCCTGGATCTCCTCGTTCAACTTATCTTGGAACAGGAACTGTGAAATGTCCCAAATATGAATTTCTTCATCGTAGTTTTTATGCCCTTTAGGAATTATTGCATACAAGTTTCGCATAGAGGGCTTCAATGCCTTTACCGAATCATCGTTCCAATCCGTTCCATCCTTAAGTAATTGAGCCCGGTACTCACAAACTGGACATTTTTGCTTGATACTTGATGGGCAAACAACATCCTCACTATTGGCACCGATCCCACGATGCAACCAGTACGGGCGTTTATACCAGAGTTCGCCTGGTACTGCGATTTCATACTCGTCATCTCTGTCGGGATGAACCTCATCAGTTACTGTATATGGCAAGATGTCCAGGTCAACTCTTGTCTTTGGTTCTTCCCTGAAAACACTAACCCCTTTGGGCAGATTCAAATGTCCAAATCTTGCCCCTCGGGACTGTTTAGCCGCGTTCCGACTAACGGCCCCTTTAAATCTTTTTCTTTTGTTAGCACCTTTTTTCTTAACCACCATTTACATCCTCCTTTAAAGTAATTAATTAACTGCCTTATTCTCGTTATAACAATTTTCTTTTTCTTCCTGTTTATCTTGGAACAACATTCAAAGCGCCCACACTTTTCCGATAGTAGAAGCCGCAGACAGCACTATCATATACACGGGGATCAGAAGTACTGTGACGACTATTAAAGTTATTTGATCCATGCTCATTTTATTCTTGATCCTTCCTTTTTCTGTTGATTTTGACTTTGGCGTTCTGATCTTTTCTCTTCTTCTCTTCCAACAGCTCGTGATTCAGATCTCTTGGAGATTGAGGGCCAGCAAAGTATGAAGCATTTAAAAGTCTTACAAGGTTTTCTAGTGCTGTCTTTCTCTGATCAACCGCTCGGACCACAGCCATGGCGACATCGTTTTCATACTTGGCATCCGTGTAATCCCTGCTGAGTTTTTGATATTCTCCCTGAAGTATTATTGTACTCTGAACTGCTGACTCTGTTGTTTTTTCTAATCCGTATTTAGTTGGGTTATTTCTAATGTCCATATCTAATTTGGCTCTACCTACTTCCAGACGCTCCTTCGCGTTATCCATGTCCCGTTTTGTGTCAGCAGCATGATGAGTATACTTTCGCATTAGTTCGGGCTGTTGTACCCACTCTACGTCCAAAGCGTTGTGGTCAATTTGAATATCTTCTTCATAGTTCAGGTTGTTCATTATTCTTCCTCCTCGTCTTCTTCAACTTCTTCAAGAGATGTTGACCAGGAATTAAGCACTGCAGTCTCAGCGAGTTTTATAACTTCTTCAACTTCCCACATTTCTTCCGTCTCTTCCAGCTCGATTGTGATTGTATCACAATAGCACAGTCCATATCTCTTTTCCAACTTGACTCTCACTTTTTTGGCCATCTTAATTTTCTCCTTTACCTTATTATACTATTATACTCAATTTCATTTAATCCTCCGAGAACAAGGCAGAATAGCAGGCAAGTACCAAACCTGCTAACCCCGTATTATAGAATGGTTCCAAGAATTCCTCCATTACAGCAGCAACTCCGTCGTTCCGCTGTTCACCCAGCAAAACGGCCTGACAATAACCAAGTACTGCTCTTCTGACTTTCTCGGGGTCTTCATCTAGGCCTTTGAGAATGTTCGATATTTTCTTCCACGGTGCTCCTTCCACCAGAGCCCTGCACAATTCAATGGTTTTAGAATGTTCTTCAGCTGCCTTCTTAGCTATAGACAGCCTTTTGTCTTCCTCTACTGCGAGCACCTGAGAAAGAATTTGTAAAGCATTGCGTGGATAGCCTAAACTATCCTGTGTAATTTGACCGTATACTTCTTTGGGCAATGTTTCGTTCTCAGACTTCACAACCCTTCGAAGGAGTATTTTCATCTCCTTTTCTGATAGAGGGTTAACTTGAAACTGGGCACACCTGCCTCTAATTGTTGATAACAACTTCTGCGGCTCCGTAGTACATAAAATAAAGTAAACATGACTGGGTGTATCTTCAAGAGCCTTTAGCAGAGCACTTTGTGCATCTCCGGTCAAACGGTGGCACTCGTCTAATATCCATATTCGATGGGATCCCTCTAAAGGTTTGTAAATACTTTGTTTTCTAATATCCCTGGCTGTTTCCACGCCTCGAAAATCAGCACTGTCAATTTCTTTCAAGTCTGATCCTTTAGCGCCTAGTTCCTTAGCCACTATACGTCCCAAAGTAGTTTTACCACATCCAGTGGGCCCGTAGAACAATATACTTCTGGGTATGGGCTGTTTCGAAGTTCCATCTAAATGACTTTCCAGAACTTTAACAACGTCTTCGTTTCCCACAATCTCGGCGAACGTTTTTGGCCTGTACTTTAAATAAAGTACACTTTCGTCATTATTCTGATTCATTCGAAATCTCCTTCCTCATCAGATTGTTCGTTTTCTAATTCATCCCTCCCCACGGTTTCTGGGCGTTTACCAAACCGATAAGGATATAAAGAGCAAGTGTGAATTAGACATAATCTTACTTCCTTAGGACTGCCACCACTACAATCTAAGCATTTCGCCCGGATGGCTTTCATAGGAGTTACCGCCATATATTATAACTCCCTCCTTTCTATCTATAAAAACCTTAGGAGACTAGTGATTTTTGATATAGAAGGCGATTTTAAAGTGGGGGTTCTACGCGACCCATGGTTTATCAACTCCGTATACTTCCAAATCAATATCCAGCGGTACAATAATCCAATCCCATTTCTTAGGTAATTCTTCTTTTACTATTCTGTTAATAGTCCCCTTAATATGTTCAAGCTCATCTGGGCGAACATCTAAGAGGGCGTCATCATGGATTTGTCCTACTAGTTTTGAATCCCACTTTTCCTTTCGCATGGCTTTATCCAACTCGATAAAAGTAAGTAGTAAGCAATGAAATGCTGTTCCCTGGATCGGGTAATTAATTATTTCATTTTTTCTCGCTACTCCAGCACAAGTGAAACCAGTTAGCATTTTCAGGTACCCATCACGTCTATACTGTTCAACCCATTTGTCACGCCAGTTATTGTAAACGTGAAATCTGTTGCCCCAGAAGTCATCCTCTACTTCTTTCATATATTCAACAAACTTTTGAAAGGATTTTATACCGTTATTTCTGAGATGATCAGATATATAGTAGCCATCAGATAGTTGAATCCCCATACCAGGAACCCATTTGCTGTGTGGCAACCCAACCCACTCACAAAGTGAAGCCGCGTTATTCCCATAGTAGTCTCCATAAAATTGTGGGAACACAAACCCGTTTTTTGCTGCCGATCTAAGTTTATTCTGAATAGGATCACTGCGATCCAAAGCCTCCAGCATGAATATTTGTTTTGCCATGTCTGCATGCATATCCGATTCTTTGTCCTTTAGATATTTTAGCATTACTGGATCTTTATGGTAGCATGCTCCGATATGCACTTCGAGTGCTGAGAAGTCCATTTCTACTAACATATGACCTGGCCTTGGTAACAAAGCTCGCCTACAAATTTGCATGGACTCCTTATCTCGCTTAGGTATATTCTGGAAGTTTGGGTTGGATGAGCTTGAGCGATAGGTGCGAACATTATGCAACTCGAAAGAAGGATGGAGATAACCATCAGTTTGTTCCCTAATAAATGCATCCAGGTATGTGTCTCTGATCTTAGCAAGTTTACGAATCTTCAGAATTATTTTAAGCTCTGGAATATCGATCTGGCCCAGGGCGTCCTCATCTGTGGATCCCTTCCCAGATTCTGTTACCTTTGGAGGTTCTATCTTCATTATATGATAAAGTAATCTAGATAACTGATGGTTACTATAAATGTTTGCTTTTCTACCATAGATGTGTTCCCATCGCCGGTAAAACTTTGTTCCCTGCAACTCCTTCTGGTACTTGTTTATTTTTCTAGTTAAATGTTGTTTCTTTCTCTCACAATACTCTGTATCGATTCTAATACCCTGTCTTTCTGCTCTGGCTAAGGCCAGTGTGCCATTATGAAATAATTTGTATGCATCAGCAGTA
>PUNG01000154.1 GCA_003551675.1 Thermoplasmata archaeon | reverse complement strand
TTGCTACGTCGCAACCTGTAGGTATGCCGACCACCACAGCTATTTTTGCTGGTTTCATGCCTGTAGCTGCCCAAAAGAATCCTGCCGAGAAGATCAAGATGAGCGTGAAAAACTTAAACCCTGGAAAATAAGAATAACAACAAAAAAGAAAAGAGGAAGTAAAGTATGATCAGTAAAAAATTATCCCAAAGATGTGTTTTGCTAGCAATAATAGTCGTGTTGTTGGTCTCTTCCCTAACCATCAACGCTTCAGCTGAAGTGTTGGATATGGAACAAGAAAATGAAGACTCCTTAAATGCCCAATTCGTTACCTTTGACGATCTGTTCGAAGTCAGCTTTGAACCGGATATCACGGATGATGATATACTCGATCCTGGTCAGGACTTGACAGTAACGGTTACAGGAAGAAACCAGGTGGAGATAGAGGGGGACAGGTACAGGGATGAGATCGACGGAGTAGAAATAGATCGTGCAGCCATGATCAATGTGACCAATGTTTTATGGTGTGGTACTCCCTGGTACGATGAATTTGACGATACCGTTTGGTATCGAAACGGTACCGATGACCCCTTCTTCGAAAGAGTCAGTCCTCACGAAGTCAAGTTGCATATATGGAGTGAGATCCCAGATGAAGATAGAGATGGATATCAGTTCCCACCCGGATGCAGGGTCGATTTTGATCTCTATGTGGGAAATAAGACCACAGACGAGGACGGTAGATGGGTGAACAGGTATCTAGAATCACAAACTTACCAATATCATGTTAGTGGAGCGTTCCCTCACAGTCCTTTGAATTCTCCTGATGCGGAGGAAGGGGAGCTTTTCGAGGAAAACATAGAGCTCGATTTTTATCCCGAGGAGCCGAACATAAGGCAGGATGTAGAGGTAGAGATAAAGAGTCGCTCAGACGTTAAAATAGATAGAGCTTCACTGATGTTAGAAGCCATACATCACCACGAGGGTACTAACGAATATTATCAGTATTTCTTTCAGCCCGAAGCCGAGGAATGGCCTAGTGAAAACGCCACTACGACCATAGATGCGGAGGAGTTCCATAAGTATGATATAGATGCTGGGGAAGGAACGGAAATAATATTCCATGTGAGTGCTCGAGATCCACATGGTAATGAAGTTGTCTCGCACGATCATTCTTACAATGTGGTGAGTCTCGGCACATGGAATTATCCGGGTCAATTTGAACGTAATATCGAACTGACCACCGATCCTGACGTTACTGGGCATGAACCCACTGTGTCAAGGGGTGAATCAGTAGAAGTGACCATAGAATCGGAAGATGAAAACGTACCTATCGAAAATGCCTATCTTTATTACAATATAACGAACATGTGGCATGGGGTACCTTACCAGGGACAATGGCAGATGAGACAGGAATCGCCTACAAAGTGGGTCTATGAGATACCTGCTCAACAACCTGAAGTCAACGTGGAGTTCTATATCAGAGCGTGGGATATCGGCGATAGCATGATAGAGTCTGAAAAATATTCCTACTCCATAGAAGAAATGCCAGATGAACCAGATGAACACCAAGAACTGTCGGTTTTCTATGTTACAGTATATGATGCAGAGATGGGACAGTACGTCCGAGACGTGAGGGTGGTCATGCGTAATAGAACGTTCAGGGCAGTCAGACCCACCGATGAAACAGGCATAACGTTCCCCAATCAAACCGGTGCACCGGACACGCCCCAATTTTTAACCATCGGCGAGACTTATACTATACGGGTATACTATCAATTTGAAGATGGTAATGAAACCAGGGAGGAGGTTGAGATAGATTTTCTATTGGAACATCCTGCACATAGAAATGAAACCGAAGTTCTCAAAGATATAGATAATCTTTTGATAATCAGGGAAAATGACACCATAGAGTTTAGATATAATTCTCCGCCTGAACCTCCTGAATTCGCTGGGATCAATACTCTCAGCGACGTTTATGGTGTGCACGTTTTGATAGTCGTGTTCGTAATGGCAGGCTTGGCTATACCTATAGGTTGGAAGTTGAAGAGTTTGATCGAAGAAGGACAACAAGAGAGGTCGTTGGTAAAATGAAAAGAGTATTAACTTTATATCTGGCTGTGATGATGCTGATCGGGTTAGTGATTCCTCTAGCGGGTTTCGTTACGTCCGCTGGGCCGAGCTCAGAGAGTGCGGAACTTACAGGATTCCACGACGTAGAGATAGAGGCTGATCCGCCTATACGCCCTACTGGCATCTATCGACCGGCAACAGATGAAAATGTGGACATAACTGTGACAACAGGATCTACGGGCATAGATGAAGCCCGTCTCAACGTTTCTGCGATAAGGTGGGACGGCCAACCTGTTCCTGGGTTAGATCCATCCAACCCTGGTGTATGGAGTTTTGATATATCAGAGGACGGCTACGAGGCCACCTCGTTTTTAAATAATGTCAAATACTTTCCACCCGGGACCGAGGTCACATGGAATGTATATCTTCTCAATTATTCTCAGCCGGCAAGATATTCTTCAGTGAATTACACGTACGAGGTGAGAGGTGCATGGCGTTACAACAATTCCTTCGAAGATGCTTTCGAGCGAAATTTAGATATGAGTATTTCTCCTGACTTACCTCCCAACGCTTATGATCCCGTGACCATAACTCTTGAATCAGAATATGATGATGTTGAGATCGGTCAGGCTATTTTGGATCTGAGTTACAGGGGAGATGAGTCTGGAGATGGATCATTACCATTCAGAAACGTAGATCCTATAAAAGGTATAGAAGAGGTCACCATACCGGGATTTGCTGCGAATACCGAGGTGGATTTCAGCATCAGGGCCTGGGACGATCCCGATGATGCTAGTAGAGAGATCGAATCCGAGGTTTACAACTATACCGTTGCAGCCGGCAATATTTTTGACGAAGGTAGTTTTGAGGACAATATAGAGATAACTACCGATCCTGAGGGCGTAGCAGATAGGGAAACCGAGACAGAAGTCGGTTTTGGTGAACCCGTAAATATCACTATAAGATCAAGGGATCCCCAATTACCCATACAGAACGCAGCCATCGAATTCGAACTCGATGCCAGAGGTATGGAACCCCAAGAGGGGGTAGATGAATTTAACGAGATAAGTAGTACTGAATGGTATTATGAGATCGATGGACAAGCTCCAGGAGTGGAAGTCAAATTCCGAATTCGAGCCTTTGATATAATGTCGGTTGACTGGGAAGACGGTATAGTCTCGCTCGATTATACTTATACTGTTTCTGAAGACCCACCAGATGCTCCTGAAGAGATGACATATTTCTACGTAACGGTTTTTGATGGAGAGAAAAACGAATATGTTTCGGGAGCTCACGTGACGATCCAAAATGAAACTTGGATATGGGAGGGGCATACCAATGTACAGGGGGCCGCATGGCCTACCGTTGGAGATACTTTAGCCCCCAGGGAGATCTATTATGGAACTTATGAGGTCACAGTGGAGTACGAAGGTCTCACACAAAACAAAACATTTGAATTGGAGCCTGGTGATGATCAAGTGGATTTCGTTTTCAATCCCGCTGAGGACCCGGAACGTATAATATTTGCCAGTCCAGTGGAGATGCCGCCGTATTATTTGATCGGTTTGTGCGTGAGTTCAGGGTTAGCCGGTATGATAGGATATTTATTTTACAATTACAGAAGAGATAAAGACGAAAGAAAAGGACTAGCTGCAGGAGATTGATATATATGGCTGAAAATGAACGTGAACGGAAAGAAAAGGATGATCCTAAAAAATGCCCTGATTGTGGCGAGCATGCATTAGAGGTTTATGATGACGACTCTGCTTTTTGTGAATCATGTGGTTATACCTCATTGAACATACAGGAAGAAGAGATAGATACATCTGAAGAGCCGGAAGAAGACGAAGATGAGCTATTGGAGGAGCCTTCGGAATCAACTCCTCCTCCGCCTCCTCCACCACCTGAAGTGGAAAAAGAAGAAACAGTTCAAGGATTAGATGAGGACGAACTAGAGATAGAGGAAGAAGAGGAAGAACCTGTTGTAGAAGAGGAGATAGAAGAGGAAGAAGAGGAAGATGTAGTCTATGAGTGCCCTAACTGCGAATCAGAGATCCATGAAGATGATGACTCATGTGAGTCCTGTGGGGTCGTATTTGAAGATGAACCTGAGGATGAGAGCAGTAGTGATCTTCCCCCTCCACCATCGGACGATAAGGAGTCGCTTGGAACTCTAGAAGATCCTTTAGCGGGAGATCTACCTCCTCCACCTTCAGAACAGATAGATCTAGATGAAGTCGAGCCGGAAAAAATATTGATGCGAAAGAAGGACGAAGAGGAAGAGGATAAGACTTGGTTCCAAGAAAAACGGGAAGATTACATCATACCATTGATGAAAAAAGAAGTAGATAGCCCTTACTACAGCATAATGTTATCATTTTTCGTCCTTGGTGTCCTAGGAGCATCGTTCATGCCATTTTATCCTATATGGATGGTGCTATTTTTTGGAGTGATAACTGGTCTCGTGGCTTCAAAATTCCAGGAACTTTCTCTGATCATAATAGCTTTGTCTGCCACGGGAAGCGTAGCTTATCAAGCACCTGAATTTGCCCTCGTATTCTTACTTGTTTGTATCACTATCGTAGGTGCATCGCTGTTCGACTGGAAATTCGGTGCTTTAGTGTTCTTTACTGTTTTCCTAGCACCCTATGGAGTTTCGTTTATCGCGCCTATAGGGGCGGCGATAATCTATTCTACCTTTTTGGGTGTTGCAGTTGCTACCGTGGGTGGCATCTTCATAAGTCTTTTCTTGACTCTAGGAAATTTCCAATCACTTGGATTGTTGTTTGGACCTCTTTCTGGTGGTGAACAAACTCTTGTTGCGGGTCATTCAGGCCCCCTCCGACCGGCTGTAGGTTCGTTTGATTTTATGAGTATCGTAGAGTCCTACGGCCAATTAGGGGATCTTAACAATCTTGTTTTCCAAGAAGGTATTGGGAATCTGTCAGGATTGTTCGTTCCTCTATTACAAGTGATCGGTATCGGCTTAGCGGTCGTTATAGCTAGTAAACTAGGCGATAAAAGTGCCACTAAAACAGTGAGTGATTGGTTCAGATTTTCAACTCTCTCAGGAGCTGTATTCGCGTTGACGGTGATCGGAGCTGCATTTTATTACCAGGGAACAGTGGATTTACTTGTTATAGCCCTTGGAATAGGGGCTTTTGGAAGTGTTTACACGGCAACGAGTTCTGGTTTGATCATAAAAGATTGGTTCAGTGGATACTTCACAAGCCAGGCAGGAGAAACAGATATAGGTTCAAGAGTTGCTGAGATGGAAGCGCTAGGAGAAACTACATTTGAACACGTAGGAGGTCTTCATGGTGTAAAACAAGATATATATGAATCTATAGTCACACCCTTAACCCAGAAAAATATCGCTGAAGAGTTCGGTGTAGAACCGCCTACCGGTGTTTTGATGTTCGGGGCTCCAGGCTGTGGTAAGACCTTGATGATGAAAGCCTTGGCTAACGAGCTCAATATCGAGATGATATCTGTCAAGTGTTCCGATGTCATGTCGAAGTGGTACGGTGAGTCCGAACAGAGGATCGCACAGTTGTTTGCCGCTGCAAAACAGAGAGCTCCATGTATATTATTCATGGATGAGATCGAATCCATAGCTAAAGAAAGAGGAAGTTATGCTTCTGATGACGTTACTGGAAGATTGCTCTCGATTATGCTTTCAGAGCTAGATGGTCTTGAAAGCCAAGAACATATGATCGTTGTGGGCAGTACCAACAAACCTAATATGATCGATTCTGCGCTTCTCAGACCCGGTCGATTGGACAAGATCATATATGTTAGACCACCTGATTTTGAATCACGGATCGAGGTTTTAAGGATCCATCTCATGAATAAGCCAGTGGATCCCGAGGTGGACCTTGCCAAGATAGCCGAAGAAACTGAAAGATACTCTGGAGCGGACTTAGCCAATCTTTGTAATGAGGCCGCTACCAGAACGATGACAAGGGCCATGAGAACGGGCCAGCAGAGTGCTATAACGCAAGAGGACTTCGATGTCATCATACCGAAGATCAAGCCCAGTATCAAGATCAACATGATAAAAGAATACGAACAGGCGAAACAGGACTTTGAACGTAGGATGCACGAGTCCGAGAGAAAAGAGAGGAAAAAGCAGGTACACTTCGAAGACGTTGGTGGCTTGGAGGATATCAAGACGGCACTGCACGAGTATGTGGAGTTGCCTCTAACAAATCCTGAGCTTTTCCAAAAGTACGAGATGGAAACAGGAAAAGGTATGTTGCTTTTCGGACCCCCTGGATGTGGAAAGACTCATGTCATGAGAGCATCGAGTAATGAACTTGATGTGACCATGCAGATCATCAACGGTCCTGAATTAGTTTCAGGGTTCGCAGGAGAATCTGAAAAGAAGATCAGGGAGATAATGAACAGAGCGAGAGAGAATTCACCAGCCATAGTCTTCTTCGACGAGATAGATTCCTTAGCATCCAAGGACAGCATGAAAACCGCAGAAGTTTCAAGAGCGGTATCTCAGTTCCTGACGGAGATGGACGGCATGGAAGGCGCAGAACAGATCATGATCGTGGGTACAACGAACAGACCTCAAACACTTGACCCTGCTCTCTTGAGACCTGGTAGGTTAGACAAGATATTCTATGTACCTCCTCCGGATAGCACTGCTAGAGAGGAGATATTCAAGATACATTTGAGAGATATACCTAAGATGGGAGACATAGATTACGAAAATCTAGCCACTAGGACCGAAGGATATACTGGAGCGGATATAGCCGCGATCGTTGAGGACGCAAAGTTGATAGCTATCAGGGATATGATACGTGGAGATCGAAAATTCCATTCAGACAAAAAGAAAGAAGAGGAATTAAAGAGGCATTTGAAAGAGGAAGACAGTGGGCCGACGGTAGGAGTTACCATGGACGACTTATTGGAGGCGTACAAGAAGAGTTCGTCGTCACTGACCGATGAAGTTCTCAAGTGGTCGAGAGACTTCATGAGAGAATACGGAACAAGAGGATAAGTGAAACCATGGAACTATTTCTTTTTGTTTTTTCGATGCTAGGTTTCGTGGCCCTCTACCTTGTTTCAGAGGTCTATCTTTTTTGGACTCTGATCTTCTTGATAATAGGAGCCTTTATCTACGTAGCTATCAGGTATCCTAGAGGTGCAAAGGGTTGGCCCTTAGGTATAATGCAAACAGTCCATATGATCGTCATGTTGGCGGTTATATTTTTTGTATTCACTCTTGTGGGGCCTAAACCTGTACCGTTCATAGGTAGCCAGATATTCTATGGTGGCGATCCTAATTGGGAGATCGTAATCGAACTAGGTATGTTGAACTTGACATATGTTCTCGTGGTCTTTGCCATGATATTCATCTTGATATTCGCTCTTTTGAAACCACTAGGCAGAGCCATGACAAAAGAGTCTCAAAAACAGAAGGACGATGATGGAGATCGCGCCGTAGGCTCCGGTTGATACTACCTGAAAAAAACGTTTCCCCTACTTTTACTTTTTATTAATCCTGCTCTGTATTTTGATGACTATCATTTGTAGTCTTTACACTTTTTACAGTACCATCGATTATACTCTTGGATAAAGGCAAGTGGGCCGCCGCAGTCTGGGCATGTTTTTTCCATGGTCTTTTCTGACTGATGTTCATCGGACTCTGAATTTTTTTTCCGTTTGTAAAGAAGAAATACGGCACCCCCTATCATCCCTATTATAGCCAACGTTATGATCCACAAATGATCACCGATATCCGTTCCTGTTTCTATCTGGAAGGTTATGCTTTCGATCTCACTATTTCCAGCTTCATCAGTTATCTTGACCTCTACGCTGTACTCTCCATCGGATAGTTGTTCAAACGTATGGTGAGTATCGCTTTCAGCATTTTTCCATTCCCCCTCATTTAAACGTATTTTCCGTTCATCTATATCCGTGCCTTTTGGTTCAGCGTCCCATTCTATTCTGACCGAGTCAGTATCGAGTGTTTCACTCTCGGTTGGGTTTAAGAAATTTAATACAGGCGGTTCTGTATCTACTAAAAAACTCACCTCATCTATATTTTCATTACTCGCTTCATCCCTGATCCTCACTTCGATTGTGTTATGCCCATCGTCAACATCAAAAAAGGTATGGAATGTGTCATGATCGGCATCTTTCCACTCGTGCCCGATCCTTCTCACTTCGTACTCCACTATTTCCGTACCTATTGGTTCTGCATTCCATTCGACTGTGATCTCATCCTCGTTGAATATATCATCATTCTCGGGAGATACTATCTCCAACTCAGGTGAGACTGTATCGATGATGAAGCTGACGCTTTCAAAGGCTTCATTACCCCCTTCGTCGACAACTTTTACTTCTACCGTATGTAACCCCTCGGATAGGTCCTCAAAAGTATGATGGCTTTCACTATGGGCATCTTTCCATTCGTTTTGATCTATACTAATTTCGTACTCCACTATTTCCGTACCTATTGGTTCTGCATTCCATTCGACTGTGATCTCATCTTCGTTGAATATTTCATCATTCTCGGGAGATACTATCTCTAACTCAGGTGAGACCGTATCGATGATAAAGTTTACGCTGTCGTCGGCTTCATTATCTGCTCCATCCGTGACTCTAACTTCCACTACATGTTCTCCTTCCGAAAGTCCTTCAAATGTGTGCCCTACTTCATCACCTTTACTTATCCAATCACCATCGTCAAGTCTAATTTCGGAATCAAGGTCAGAGGTGAACCTATACGGTGTCCACTGTACATTGACACGATCCTCACTTATGACCATATCTTCTTCAGGAGTATCCATCCTCACATACGGTGCGGGAACTAGGTCCATCAACGGATAAGCATCATGTGCATTTCCTCCCTCGATATCATAAGGAAAATCACCTAGACCGTCACTCCCGATTTTATCTCTGTCTGGACCATGATGGTTATCCATACCTTGGTAATCTGACCAATAGTTACCACCGTAAGGATATTCACTGTTCCATCTGTTCTCTTCATCGTCATATGCTTGATTATCGTTATCGATGAAATCATTATGGTAGATCTCATTTGAATTAGAATAATTTAGTCTAACTCCACGGAAGTTGTTTTCTAAGCGATTGCGCTCTAAAATATTCTCATCAGAAAATCTCAGATTTATACCTTCATGGTTATCCGATATCTCATTTCTTTCTAATCTATTTTCATTAGAGTATAAGATACGTAAGCCGTATTCCAAATTGTTTTCCACATCATTATCTTCCAATAAATTCGCATCTGAGTGTGACATACGGATTCCGTATGTGTTTTCTGAAAGTAGGTTAGAGTTTATGATGTTCTCATGGGAAAAACCAAGCGATATCCCGACGCTACGGTCTCTTATCTCTTGGTCTTCTATGGTCACACCAGAGCAATTAGCGAGGATTATCTGTGCTGCATCCTCAGGAACCGTTCCTCCTATCTGGTTTTTCCAATAGAATATGGGTTTTCCATCAAGGGTATTGGACTCGTCTATCTCGTGAGAATCCCAGTAGTAAGATGAATTCCCTTCTATCCTCACACCCTTACCCGTCATGGTGTTTTCTTTCAACATGAGGCTCTCAGAATCTTCTATCCATACACCTCCATAACTTTCCTCGATCACATTACCTTCTAAAGTGACTTCGTTGGAATCTCTTCTGATCTCTACAGCCCAATCGTTGATGTTTGAAAACCAGTTGTCAACTATACTGTTAGCATAAGAGTTGTCCCTGAGTAAAATACCTCTAAGCCTGCAATTTTTTATGATATTATCTCTGATCATGTTTTCCTGGCTGCCTCTTCTCAATCTCAGCCCGATCCCGTCAAATAAATTTTCGGAGATGATATTGTTGTGAGATTCATCACTTACTATCATATCGACATCTTCAAAAAAGTTATCTGAGACCTCATTATATTCTGATCTTAGAAGTATCACGCCGGCCTCCCCTTTAGTTATGTGGTTATCTTCTATTTTATTTTGATGTGAATCTATCAGATAAAATACACCTTCGTTTTCCCACACCTCATCGTTTTCTCTGATAGTATTATTGTTGCTACTTTCGAGTCTTATGCCTATACCCATATTAACGCTGATGTTTTCATTGTTGGTGATGATATTATGATCCGAGTCTTCGAGATGTATACCTGTTCCTTCGTTATTGAAAATAAAATTCTCTGATAGAACGTTTTGGTGGGAATTCATGAGGGTCACCGCGTGTCCCCCAAAACCTTCGAAGTAGTTATTATCTATATAGATATCAGAGCATAAATCCATAAATATTCCGAATGCCACAGGATCATCTCTATCTAACTCAGACACGTCTGAACCGCCAAATTCTATGACTCTATGATTGGAAATAAATTCATTCTCTATTATCTTTCCATTCTCTACATTTTGTAGAACTACAGCTACACCACCAATATTTTCTCTCGAGATGTCATGGCCTTTTATCTCAAAATGAACTGTCGTATCTTCGATATAAAAGTCGTATTCATGTTCACCCCCCTCTATCTCGTTTTCGATGATATAAGGATCATCTTCGACTCCACTACCGTCCCAGTCTCTATCTTCGGCCATATTTTCAAAATCGTCATCTCCTACTATGTATATCTCTGCGTCTATATCTGCCTCCTCTTGGTCAGGATCAACGTATTGGAAAGAGGACCCAAAGCCACCGACAACAGATACGATCAACAAACTACCCATCAGCAAAGCCAAGAAAGTCGTTGCTTTCATTTTAACCCACTACACAAACGTTTTAGATGCTAAATATAATTTTTGTTAGAAATGGCTCGATGAGCTGCTCATGGATTTTTGCATGGATTCATCTATTTCTCCAAAGATTTATATACTTCTCGCCCCCATTATCTGACCACTCGGATTCGGATTTCCGAAGAAGTCCCAGGAGATGAAAATATAGATAAAGGAACCCTTGGAACCCTTGGCGGCTACCGGACGATGCCAAGGATTTTTATACATCATTTCCATCGGGTAAACACTATAAGTTAAGCAAATCAAGGAGGTATCTTAAATGGAATTTAGAAAAAGTTTGGTCCTGATTTTTGTCGTATTGCTTGTGAGCAGTCTTGTAACAACCAGCACTTTAGCGTGCAATAGTGTGCGATCGCCACATTACTGTTCTGAAGGAGAACAGATGTTGGATGACGATGATTTATTTATAGAGATCACATCACCTGATGATGGTGCAGTCCTAGAGACACCCGATGTGACCGTAGAATGGGAGTCAGGAGGTTTGGGACCCGGTGGTGCTCATCTTGCTACTTTGTATATGGACGGGCAACAGATAGATGAACGGGTTTTAGGATCAGGCGCTACTGAGCATACCTTTGAGGGTCTAGAAAATAACCAGTACAGGGTGGAAATGGCCGCAGCCACCGAGGAGCAAGATGCGGAGTTCGACGAAGTCAATTTTGAGGTCGATGCACCTAGGCCATCTATCACGATCACAGAACCCGAGGATGGGGAAATATTTGAAGTGCCCTATGTGACTGTAGAATGGGAGTCCGAGAATGCCGCTTTCCACGAAGTCAGGTTGGATGGTGGTGAATGGATCGACGTTGGACTTGACACGTCCTATACTTTTGATGGCCTGGAAGATGGTCAGTATACTGCGGAGGTCATGGTCGAAAGCGACCTAGGTATAACTGTTAGTGATGAAGTTAATTTTGAGGTAGAAATAAATGTACCTCAAGTAGATATAACCTCACCAGAATCTGGTGAGATCTTTGGAGAAGATACAGTCACGGTTGAGTGGGATTCTGATAATACGGCCTATCATGAGGTAAGATTAGACGGAGGGAACTGGGAGGATGTTGGGCCTGATACGTCTCATACGTTCCAGGGATTGGATGATGGTGAGCGTATCGTCGAGATAAGGGCTAGTGATGATGCAGGGTATTTTCAGGATACTGATAGTGTCACTTTTATCGTTGATACTATTCCTCCTGGCATCGAAATAACCTCACCAGAACCAGGTGAAATTTTTACAACTGATTCCGTGACAGTAGAATGGGATACAACCATCGAGATAACCGACATCAAGGAGTACAGAGTTAGGATCAATCGCGGTGAATGGATAGACTTAGACCATTATAGACATGAATTCAGTGATCTAGATGAAGGAGAGCACGATGTAGACGTAGAGGCTATCGATGAAGCCGGAAACAGGGCGAGCGCAGAAGTTTCATTCATAGTGGATACGGAACCCCCTTCGATAGATATAATATCTCCGAGTGAAGGTGCTACCCAGAATGTTGATCATGTTATCGTGAGATGGCGTGGAAGGGATGATGGAACGGGCATAGAACGATATGCAATAAGGATACAAAGAAAAATTCATAGAGATTTTGAGGATATAGGGACAAGAACCGAATATACATTCCGAGACTTGGTCGATGGAGAATACACTGTATCGATACGGGCATGGGACGGTGTTGGTCATCAACAAACAGAAACCGTAAGTTTCCAAGTTGATGCGGGAGAAGATTTCTCCGTAGATATCACTGAACCTAAAGAAGATGAAACGGTAACCACAGTACCAGAATTAACCGCTAGATGGACATCGCAAGGGGCCGACCATTACCAGGTCAGGTTGGACGGAGGATGGCAAGATGTAGATGGTGAGGAATATACCTTCACGGACCTGTCAGAAGGGGAGCATACTCTGACCGTAAGAGCCGTACATAGTAACGGTTGGGAATCTGAAGAGTACGGTGGCTGGGTAGTAGAAGATGAAGTCACTTTTAACCTCTTAGAAGAAGGCGAAACAATGTCTATATCTCTTCGCGGAGAACCGTATCTTGTTTGGGTACTATTAGGAATAGTCATCCTCAATGTGGCACTGATCATGCATATCACATTCAATAAAGAATGAGATGCTATCTACAATCGGCTTGAACTATCCTATTAAATTATAGTAGAACTCGTAACTACTAACTTCTTTTAGGAAAGGTCACATTCCAAAGACCGTAGGGATTTGATGTTAATTCCTACTAAAGGAATAGGAATTTTATTCCCGAAATGAGTCAAAGATATCCTCCAAGGGAACAAAATTCACTTTTGTGACTAAGAGGGATTGACCTAATTCCTTGTGGGAACAAAAATCATGTCCTTGACCATGTTTAATCCTCAAGTTCCTTTAGAGATTCTATTATTTTTTCAGAGAGAGCCGTGCCCACACCCTTCACATCCTGTAAATCTTCCTGCGAAGCATCTTTTAACTCGTCTAACGATCGGAAACCATGCTCGTACAAGTTTTCAGCCTTGCTTTGACCAACCCCTTTTAGCTGGGTGAACTCCTCCACAATTTTCTTTTTATCTACTTCTTTTTCTTTGAATCCAGCAGATCCGATCTCTCGGGCTTTCATATCTGATTCTTTTATATCAGGTACATCTTTTTCTTGGAATACAGTAGAGTCGATTTGCTGGCTTTTCATGTCTGATTCTTTGATATCGGGTACATCTTTTTCTTTTTTCAGTTCCTTACCCTTCACCATAGGCCCCATCTGATGTGCCTGAAGGTCATCTTCAGACAACTTAGGGGCTCTACGTCTTTTTCCGTCTTCTATTTCATCTTCAACGATAGAGTTATAGATGAGCTCGGCTTGTGTGGTACCTATCCCGTCAATTGCTTTGATATCTTCAGCTTCAGCTTCTTTGAGTTCCTCTTTAGAATGGAATCCCTTTTTGTAGAGTTTGTGTGCTATACCTGATCCTATCCCCTTGATCTTCTGGAATTCTTCAACCACTTCCAATTTATCCATATCAACGGCGTCGTCTTCGTCTTTATCTGAAGTATCTTCTGTTATTTGTTCATCTTTTTTTTCTGTATAGGATGTTTTCTGTAAAGTCCTGGGGCGACTCTTTTTAGCAGATGGTTTGATTATGGTCATCAATTCTTCTTCGTCGGAGGGTGTAGATCTCTTTTTCTGCAGAGACGGTTTTACATCTTTTTTGTCTTCTTCTCTTCTTTTCCACTCATACCAACCAACTACGAGTATTATTATCAGTATCACCGCCAAGATCAGCGGTAAGATACAAGAGATCGCCCTGAAATCATCCTCTGTACTCACTTCAAAACTTATAGATTCTTCTCCAACATTTCCAGCATTATCTATGGCTCTCACATCTATCCTATGTATTCCCTCTGATAGGTCGGTAAAATCGTACTCGGTGTACTCACTAACTTCATGCCATTCCCCCTCGTTGATCCTGATCCTGAAGTAATCGATACCACTCATGGTATCACTACCATTCCATTTAACGGTAATCGAGTCATCTTCTAACACTTCTTCGTCTTGAGGGAATATAAATTCGATGTGAGGTGGAACAGTGTCGATAAGGAATTCAGCGCTTTTCATATGGCTATTACCTGCGTTATCGGTAACACGTACTTCTATTCTATGCTCACCATCGGAGAGATCCGATAGATGGTATTGCGTATCTAAACCTACGTTTCTCCATTCTTCCTCGTTCAAACGTATCTCATAATTATCTATTCCTGAGAAGTCATCTTCTCCAGACCACATGACTGTAAAATCAGCACTGTTCAAAATCATTTGATCATCAGGATATTCTATCTCCAATGTAGGGGGTACTGTATCGATCAGGAAAGAGACGCTTTCTGTGGCTTCGTTACCAGCCTCGTCAACAACTTTTACTTCGACAGTATGGTCCCCGTCAGAGAGTCCTATAAAAGAGTGGCTTACTTCGCTGTCAGCAGATACCCACTCACCTTGGTTCGATCTCACTTCGTAACCTATTATATCGGTACCTATCGGTTCTGCATTCCACTCTATGGTGATCTCGTCTTCATTAAGTACATCTTCTTCTAGCTTGGCGATCTCTAACACAGGAGATAAAGTATCAACTACGAAAGAGACGCTTTCTGTAGCTTCGTTACCAGCTACATCTATGGCTATCAATTCGAGTGTGTGTTTCCCTTCGCCTAAATTTGACAATGAATATTGAGTCCGTTCTCCGCTTTCGTCCTCATCTACAACGTTTCCGTTGAGAATGAGTTGATGTTCTTGGATAGGACTAGGATCACTTTTACTAGTCCACATGACAGTAAGAGAATCCTCACCAAATACATCTCCTTCATTTGGATTTGTTATATTGATCTCTGGAGGGGTCGTATCTACCATAAAGTTCACGGTTTCATATAAATTTGCGTCTGTGTCATACCATCCTCTTACATCTACAGCGAATTCACCATCTTCTAAATCTCTGAACGTATGTTCGCTACTTTCTCCTATGTAGATCCAATCTTCACCTTCTAATCTGATTTCGTGATAGATGATGTTCGATGAAATCCATTGGACAGTCAACTCCGTATCCGAAAATACATCCCCTTCGGTAGGCGAGATTATCTCTAAATCGGTCTCTTTGAACACTGCGGTGATGGTGTAGTCATCTAGTATTTCTATGGTTGTCTGATCTGAACTAGAATCTTCTATTGTTTCGTTATCCCCGGTCCAACCGAAAAATCTCCAACCTTCGTCGGGGTTAGCGGTGATGGATAGTTCTTCCTCGTATTCATATGGATACGTTCCTTCTGAGGGATCGGTACTGCCTTCACCCTCGATCTCTATGGTAAGGTTAAATTCATCTCTCAAGAATTGCGCAGTGAGATATTTGTGATCATCCATCACTATGGTAATCTCTTCTTCTGCACTTTCATGATCGCCAGTCCACTCATGAAAGTGCCAACCTTCGTCTGGTACGGCTGTAAGAGTTACTTCGGTACCCTCTTCGTACTCTTCCCGCTCCGGTTCTATCACCACTTCTCCTTCACCATCTATTTCAACCACAAGCTCGTATGCAGGTATCTCTTCGAACACTGCTGTTACCTCTTTGTCATGGTCCATCATTATAGTTATCTGCTCTTCTGTTCCTGCATGATCACCTGTCCATTCACTGAAGTGCCAGCCTTCATCTGGTCTGGCTTCTAAAATTACTTCTTCACCTTCGACATACTCGTCTCTTTCAGGATATACATCTACAGAACCTTCGCCCTGGATGTTTACCTTTAAATCGAACAGCCCCAGGACGGTGACAGAAACCTCGTCTTGATCATCTTCACTTGCAACTTCTAGGTTGTAAATTCCCGCATCTCCTTCCCCCGTTTGCCATCTGAACTCCCTTTCCTCTTGCTCCCCTTCATCCAGATGGACTTCGTCACTATCTTCCACCGCACCATCTATACTGAAATAAATGGTCTGAGTCTCTTCCGTTTCTCCAGTGTTCCAAACAGAGTAAGTAACTTCTATTTCTTCACCCTCGACTACCTCTTCGCTGTGATCATCGATCTCGACAAAGAAGATACCTTCTTGAAATACGGTGGAAGTCACGGTATCAAATTCGTTTTTACTAGACACTCTCAGGTCGTACGTACCTACATCGCCTTCTTCTGTCTGCCACACGAACTCGCCATCGAAATCAACACCATCATCGAGTGTGACCTCCTCTTTTTCTATTCGTTCATCATTTACATCGAAAGTTATATTTTGAGTGTCTGTTGTACCACCTGTGTTCTCTACGGAGTAATCAACGATAATTTCTTCACCCTCGACTACTCGCTCGTCGTATTCTACGATATTTACTTCAAAATATGCAGGTTCTAGGACGGTCACGGTAACTTCCTCTTGATCATCTTCGCTGGATACTTCGATAACGTATTCTCCCGCTTGTCCCTTTTCTGTTTCATGGATGAATTCATCTTCGTGTTCCGCTTTTCCGGCTAAAGTTATCTCTTCGTTATATAACTGGTCTTCGCCTACTGTGATAGTTATATACTGCGTATCTTCGAAATCACCAGTATTGGTCACTCTGTATTCGAGAAAAAAATCATCGCCTTCTATAACTTCTTCCTCGTAATGGATGATTTCGATTTCAAAGAAAGCCGGCTCAGGCTCTGTCGTGGTAGTAAACGACCATCGGTTTGACTCTGCAGTTTCTTGACCATCATCAGCCACAGCGTACCACTCGTAGACGGTATCATATTCTAGATAGCTCCATACGATGGAAGCACGTTCTCCACTAGTTACATCTTCATGGGTATCGATAAGGGTTTCATCCGAAGCGTCGTAAAAAGAAACGTCCATATTTTCTTCATCTTCATGCTCTACATAAACGCTGAGCTCTGGGTTTAAACTCACATCTTCAGCCTCATCTTCCGGTTCCGGATCAGTGGGCGGTAAAGGCGACGGCGGCGCACCGGGCTCCTGAACCGCATCTTCGTTATCCTCTTCTATATCGTTCTCTCCCACCGCTCTCACCACATACCACCAAAAGACGTCGTCGGCCATGCCTTTATCTTCATCTAAAAATTCATACTCGTTGGAACCGTCGGCTTCTAAACTCTCTACAAATGTCGCTTCATCCCAAGGACCGTCTTTATCCTCGGAACGATATATGTTGTAATGAGATACTTCGTCAGGATCGTCCGGACTAGCGTCCCAAGTTACCAGGTTGTGATCGTCTTCTGCAGCAAGATTTGCTATCCACTCTACGGCACCATATTCCACGGCGTTTCTATCGCCGATAGCTCCTCCCGATCTTTCTGCGCTGAAGTGCAACTCCAATCCTTCTCCAGATTGATGGATTAGATCATCAGCGTTGAATTCAAGATAATGTATTTGTGCATTTGGGTCTTCGACTTCGAGTCCTTCTATCAGTTCATCTATCAAGTTACCGTCCTGCCATAGTTCGATATCGAGATCAGGAGCACGATCACTATTATCTGTTCTCCTAACCAGGACTCCAATCGTTTGCGTATCTATTGGTTCAGTAGTAGGATCATCGAGCAAAATATCGAGTTCAGTGTTTTCCCCTTCTAAGATGGACTCATACCAATCGTTTTTTGCCTCATCACTCTCTGGATCATGCTGCAAATACTCGATAGATCCCCAAACATTATCACTATTGATTTCATCAACAGGATAAAGCGTTTCTTCTGTTTCACCAGTACCCACGTGTTCTACCGCTAGATTCTCAGGAGGTTCAGGAGGTTCTCCAAGTATAGTGAAGTAAGTCTCACTCACACTTTCATCTATCATGCCTTCCTGGTCTGTCACTCGAACTCTCACTAAACATTCGCTGCTGTTAATGTTAGGCACTTCCCACTCATAACTCTCACTTCCTTCCAAGCCACTAACTATTTCATCCCAGGTCTCTCCCCCGTCGTCACTTAAAAAAAGAT
>PUNG01000033.1 GCA_003551675.1 Thermoplasmata archaeon | reverse complement strand
TCCAGCCATAGGAGGATTGATCATCGGTCCGATTATCCATTATGTTGTGCCTGAAGCCAGGGGGCACGGCGTACCTGAAGTGATGGAAGCGGTTTCGTTAAAAGAAGGCAATATAAGGCCACTTGTAGCTCCTTTGAAAGCGCTGATGTCCGCTATATGTATCGGTTCCGGTGGTGCGGCGGGAAGAGAAGGTCCGATAGTCCAGATAGGTTCTTCGTTTGGCTCTGCTTTGGGTCAATATCTGAAATTGACTCCTGAAGATAAAAAAGCACTTTTAGCAGCGGGAGCTGCCGCCGGTATCGCTGGAACATTTAACGCCCCTTTAGCAGGCATAATATTCAGTATCGAAGTGATACTCCGAAAAGTAAAGCTCGATAATTTCGCCCCAGTAGTTCTTGGATCTGTCGTTGGATACAGTGTGGCAAATTTTATCTTCCTACAGATCCTCGGCAGGCCAAGAGGAGCTATATTTTCTATACCAGAATTTTACATAGCTAGCTATTGGGAAGTTTTCACGTATTTAGGTCTCGGTCTTGTTGCTGGTTTAGTGGCACTGTTTTACACTAATTTGCTATACGGTTTTGAAGATGTATTCGAGTATATTCCTATACCGGGATTCATAAAACCAGGTATAGGAGGTTTAGGCATCGGAATATTGGCGGTTTTAGGCTTACCCCATATAATGGCTACCGGTTATCCTGTCATGGATGCTGCGTTATTCGGTGAGTTGGCATTGAGTATGCTTATCTTATTGATGTTCGCAAAGATCATCGCTACTAGTCTCACGTTGGGCAGTGGAGGCTCTGGTGGTATATTCGCCCCCGGACTATTCATAGGTTCTATGCTGGGCGGAGCCTATGGGAGGATTTTGAACATAATTTCACCTGGAGCGGTCGCATCTCCCAGCTCTTATGGACTTGTTGCCATGGGTGCTATATTTGCCGGAGCAACACATGCACCTCTTGCAGGCATATTGATCATATTCGAGATGACCATGGATCTGAACGTATTCATACCGCTCATATTCGCTTGTATGGTCAGCACCGTAGTCGCCAGCCATATCCAGAAATCCAACATATACACTATCAAGCTTCTCAGAAGAGGGGTGGATGTAGACAAAGCCCAGGGTGGTGTAGAGCTTGAAAACTTAAGAGTAAAAGACCACATGACCACTGATCTAGTGACCGTAAACATAAACACATCGGTCAGTAGAGCTAGAGAACTGGGAAAAGAATACGATTACACTAACCTTCCTGTGGTGGAAGAAAGGACAGGTGAGGTGGTAGGAGTTGTCAGCTATTCAGAAAAGATGGACGCCATATCTGAAGGTTACGAACATATTGCCGTAAGGTCTGTAATGGAGCCCCTTTCTGTAACTATAACCCAGGACGAACATCTTTTGGATGCTCTAAAATTGATGATGGAAAAAGACGTTAACTTGATACCCGTAGTACCGGAAAAGGGTTCTAAGAAACTTTTAGGGGTACTTACTCGTGTCGACATCATCAATGCATATAAAGAAGAGAACGAGGATACGGGGGACATAGAAGCTATAGAAGATATCCCCGATTCTGAAAAATAAAGATAATGCCGTTTTTCTCCGGCAAAGAATATATAAAGGCCATATTTTATGGTAAGGTGATACTTTGAGTAAAGGAGATGAAGAAGAGGTCGTTAGGGTTCCTTACCCACGAAGAAAAGAAGGACAGATGTTCGCTATAGCAGACAAGATGTTGGGCGGCGGAAGAGTCAAAACCGTCTGTGAGGACGGAGAAACGCGTATGGGAAGGATACCCGGCAAACTCAAAAAAAGGATGTGGATCAGAGAAGGAGATCTTTTGATAGTCAATCCTTGGGACTTCCAGGATGAAAAATGTGATGTTGAATATCGTTACACCAGGACGCAGATCAAATACTTGAAGAGAAGGAACGATATACCCAATAGTCTAGATATATTCTAAAGTAGGATTTCCTTACCTGAAGGAGATATTATGAAAGAGAGTCTGCTCAACATACTGCGATGCCCAGAATGTAAAGGCGAGTTAGAGTTGGCCGTGGAGAAGAAAAATAAAGAGATAGAGGAGGGTACCCTCCATTGCAGTAAATGTGCCATCGATTATCCCATCAAAGATGGCATCCCAAATATGATCACTCCCAAGCATCGATAGTTATGTCTTCATTGCATATATTCCTGCTGGATCTCGACCACTTCTGAGCTGTCTTTTGCCTCTTGATATTCTCTCAAGGGTTTCTCGTTCATCTCAAAAAAATGTTCACCCCAGTTGAATTTTGACATGAGCTCTTTTGCTTGGTCTTCTTCATCGAGTATAAACAAGGCTCCCGCTAGTGCCTCGGCGGTTGTGAGTTGAAAAGGCTTTCCGTAGTTGATGGGATTCACCGCTACCAGATAAGGTAGAGCCCTTCCGTTCTCATATTCGGGGATCTTTCCTTCAGCCTCGACCCAAGTACAGTCTACAGCCCTTAATCCTCCTTCCTCGGCTCTCTTTTTATCCTCGGGAGAGAGCGCCCTTTCGGCTAATGGATTAAGATAAATACCTGCTTTGCCGAGGTCATGGTTTTTCAACAATTTTTTTGCCAGACCTTGTCTCAGCAGTTTCCTCGCGGTGCATTTTTTCGGATCGCACTCACGATGATCTTTGATGTACAATTCCATAAGTCACTTGAAAAAGAGTCTATAATTTAAATCATTCGAAATAATGTATCAATGAGTTGGACAAAAGGACAAAATATAAAGACATGTATATCTGTAGTGAAACCCCCGATGATGAAGAATCCAAAGCTGAATTATGATGAGTGATGGGCAGTCTGAGGGGGATTAAAGGTGTTAAGATGGTGACAGGATTCGATCTGATACATGACAATAAGCCATTACAAAAACATTGGATAAGTCGGTTGATAGCTTACCTTCTCGACTTTTTACTCTCTTCATTAGCCGTATATATTATATTTCTACCTTTCACTCTGGGACGCGACGCCTTTTGGTACTTTCCTATGACCGCCGGCCTCATGCAGGTATTTTATTCAGCTGTCTTCGAATATTATTCAAAAAGAACAGTGGGAAAAGCGATCATGAAACTCGAAGTGGAACAATTGACTCAAACCTTTGATATATCTGAAGCTTTGATCAGAAATTTCAGTAAGTTACACGGCGTTATCTTAGTCTTTGATTGGCTTGCAGGTATGCTGAGCAAAGGAGACCCGAGACAACGCTATTTGGATAGATTAGCTGAAACCACCGTAAGAGGTACCAGTGAACCTATACACGTAAAGGAATTCGTCGAAGACCACCTCTTTAGTAGCGAAGATTTTAAAATTGAAAAGGATAAAGACGATGAAGTAACGATGTGCCGCATATGTGGCGGAAAACTTGCGAGTATAGGGGATGAAAGGCATAGATGTAGAAATTGTGGACGTATACAATAAAACCGTGAAACCATGTTCATCGCTGTTGACGATACGGATTCAAAAGAAGGGATGTGCACTACTTTTCTTGTCACCGAATTGATAAAAGAATTTCAAGATTATGATCTTTTAGACCTACCTCGATTGGTGCGGTTGAACCCGAATGTACCCTGGAAAACTAGAGGAAACGGCGCTATAGTTATAACTCTTGGAAAAGGAAAAAAAAGGAGAGGACCTGTTGGGCATATAGGCAAAGATGTGGATCTTTTCCAAGGCATAAAAAAACATGGGAACGAAAAGAAGGTCTTTGAAAGAGCTAAAAACATACTCGAAACATGGGCCGAAGTCCATCACGAGGAGACAAATCCAGGATTGGTCGTAGCTAAAGAACGACCGCCTGAATCTTTCTACCAAGGGGCAGTGAAGGATGTTCTGAGATTAGACCTTATCGAAGACCATCTTGAGAACGGAGATTACATTTATCAAGGCTATGGTAAAAAAAGAGGTTTGATAGGAGCCACGGCGGCATTATCTTGGAGACCTGATGATTTTACTTACGAACTGCTCACATACAGAAAAAAAGATATGTGGGGTAGACCTCGGATCATGAATGAAGAATATGTGATCGAATTTGATAAAAAAACCCAAAAAACCTTCGACTGTTATGATCACGAAGAAGAAAAACAAGCTATAGCTCCTACTTCACCCTGTCCCGTACTTTATGGGGTAAGAGGTGAGGACCCTGAGGAGTTGAAAAGATCGTTGAATATCATAGACAGTGAAGAGCCCGAAAGATGGATCCTCTTTTTAACAAACCAAGGCACGGACGATCATATACAAAAAATGAACATCTCAGAAACAAAACTGTGGGTCTCCGCAAAGATAAAGGGAAAGGTCACCACGAAACCACACACCATTCAAGGCGGACACGTTATCTTCGATCTGAAAGATAAAACGGGAGAGATGAGCGCGGCGGCCTACGAACCTACCAAAGGGTTCAGAAGGACAGTGGAGAAACTGATACCCGGAGATAAGGTTGAATTATTGGGAGGTATAAGAAACGAGCCAAAGACTCTAAATATCGAAAAGATGAATATAATAGGTTTAGAAAATAAAACCGTAAAGGAGAGCAACCCTGAATGCCCTAAATGCGGCAAAAATATGTCATCCATGGGTACTGACGCTGGTTATAGGTGTAAACGATGTAGGATCAAAGCCCATGAGGATCTAGCCGTACGAAGGAGTGTACAAAGAGAACTCACCGAAGGTTGGTACGAAGTCCCCGTATCGGCAAGAAGGCACCTTTCTAAGCCCCTTATCCGGGATAATATTTGTCGATCCACTTCTCGTCTATCCGTTTAAGATCTTTTTTAGGTATGTTTGTCAAAAGATCCCATGCTAAGTCCAACGTTTCTTCTATACTCCTGTTTTCTTCCTCTCCTTGATTTATAAATCTATCTTCGAATTTGTCGGCGAATACCAGATAAAGCTTGTCACGGTCACTCAGTGCCTCTTCACCAACCACCGCAACCAAGTCTCTAAGGTCAAGACCCTCCGCATAAGCCGCATAAAGTTGGTTACTCACGTCGGAATGATCCTCTCTGGTCCTTTCTCCACCTATACCTTCTTCCATGAGCCTTGATAGACTGGGACCCGGCGTCAGTGGAGGTCTTATACCTTTTCTATGTAGTTCTCTTGAGAATACGAGCTGCCCCTCGGTTATGTAACCCGTAAGATCCGGGATAGGATGCGTCATATCATCGTCCGGCATGGTGAGTATAGGGATCATTGTTATGGAACCCTCTCTGTTCAGTATCCTTCCCGCTCTTTCGTATATGCTGGCTAGATCGGTATACATATACCCAGGATAACCCCTTCTTCCAGGAACTTCCTCTCTCGCCGCGGCTATCTCTCTGAGAGCTTCACAGTAGTTGGTCATGTCCGTCAGTATGACTAAAACTTGCATACCCTCCTCAAAAGCAAGATATTCGGCAGCTGTCAAAGCCATCCTAGGGATGATTATCCGTTCTATTGTGGGATCATCGGCTAGATTTAGGAACAGTACTGATCTTTCCAAGGCCCCGGTCCTTTCAAAATCCCTTCTGAAAAAATTAGCTTCCTCGGCAGTTATGCCCATGGCACAAAAGACCACGGCGAACTCTTCCTCTTCACCCAAAACTTTAGACTGTCTAGCGACTTGTGCCGCTGCGTCGTTATGAGGTAAACCCGATGCACTGAAGATAGGGAGCTTTTGCCCTCTCACCAGCGTGAGCATACCGTCGATGGTAGATATACCGGTTTGTATGAATTCTCTGGGATACTCTCTGGCTGAAGGATTTATGGGATCTCCATTTATATCCCTTCTTTCCTCGGGTATTATATCCGGACTTCCATCTATCGGTTCACCTATACCACTGAACACACGGCCCAGGAGTTCTTCGGAGACTCCGAACTTCATCACCTCGCCTGTGAATTGTACACTGGTATCACGGGTATCAAGACCTCTAGTCCCTGCAAATACTTGGAGCACCGCTCTATCCGTTTGTGCCTCCAGTACCTGACCCAACCTCTCTTCTCCGTTGGGCAGTTTGATCTTGGCGATCTCGTTGAAGGCAACATCGCTTATACCTTCGACAACCATGAGCGGACCCGCAACTTCTGTTACGTTCTTGTATTCCGTTCTTTTAGACATATCTTTAGCCATGTTCATCTATCCTCCTTTTCAATCGGGGATGAAAGTTCAAGGGTTTCTTCTAATTCGTTGAATTCTTCGTTCAGCTCCATCTCTAGATCGTTGAATCTTTCCTCCCAATCTTCTGAGGGATAATTTGACATCCTACTGATTTTTTCGAGTATTTCCATAGCGGCGAGATCATCCATGCTTACTCCTTTCTCGATAGCTTTTAAACCGGTTGAATACAATTCCATCATCAATTTTAACATCCTAAACTGTTTTTCAGGCTCACAAAATGTATCAACTTCGTGAAAGGCGTTCTGTTGAAGAAAATCTTCTCTTATAACCCTAGCGGCTTGAAGCGCAAATTGATCAGAAGGAGGCAGTGCGTCAGGCCCTACCAATTGAACTATCTCTTCGAGCTCGGATTCCTTTTCCAACAAACGCATGGTCTCTCTCCTCAGAGACTTCCAATGTTCGTTCACGTTCTCTTCCCACCACTCACTGATCTCATCCAAATAAAGAGAATATGAAGATAACCAATCAACGGCGGGAAAGTGCCTTCTATTTTTAAGTTCCGTATCCAAAGCCCAGAATACCTGTACTATCCTCAAAGTATTTTGGGTCACTGGTTCGGAAAAATCACCGCCTGAAGGACTAACGGCACCTATGACCGATATCGATCCTTCTCTACCGCCGTAAAGCCTACAGCTGCCTGCTCTCTCGTAAAACGAGGCCAATTCAGAAGCAAGATAAGCGGGAAAGCCTTCTTCGCCTGGCATCTCCTCTAACCTGCCAGAGATCTCTCTTAAAGCCTCGGCCCATCTAGAAGAAGAGTCGGCCATCAACGCCACGTTGTAACCCATATCCCTATAATATTCTGCGATGGTTATCCCTGAGAAAACTGAAGCCTCTCTCGCCGCTACAGGCATATTACTAGTGTTCGCTATGAGGACCGTTCTTTTCATAAGAGATTCCCCACTCCATGGATCTTCTAATTCAGGAAAATCTCTCAGAACTTCGGTCATCTCGTTGCCTCTCTCCCCACATCCCACGTAAACCACTATGTCGGCGTCGCTCCATTTAGCCAATTGGTGCTGGATGACCGTCTTTCCTGTCCCGAACCCTCCTGGAATCGCTGCGGTTCCACCTTTCGCGAGAGGGAAAAATGTGTCAAGAACTCTCTGCCCGGTCACCAACAATTCCCCGGGCTGCTTCTTGTCCTTTATGGGCCTCCCTACTCTTACAGGCCAGCGTTGTTTCATGCTTATTTCCTCTTCACCTTCTTTATTCCCCAAAACCGCTATGGTCTCATCTATATCGTATTCTCCTTTTGAAGCTATATCTTTGATCGTACCTTTTTTGTTCGGAGGTACCATCACTCTGTGCTCAACGGTTTTAGTTTCCTCGACAACGCCTAATATGTCGCCCTGTTCAACCTCGTCTCCTTCTTCCACTACCGGCACGAACTCCCACTTTTTGTCTTCATCTAGAGGAGGTACATCTACACCACGACGAATGAAGTCGCCTGTCTCTTCAAGTATACCCTCTAAGGGTCTCTGGATACCGTCATAAATCTGCTCTATAAGACCCGGTCCCAGTTCTAAAGAGAGAGGTTCGCCTGTTCTTATAACCGGTTCTCCCGGTTTCAATCCACCTGTTTCTTCATAAACTTGTATCGTTGCTACATCTTCTTCGAGTTCTATGACTTCACCTATCAATCCCTCGTTACCTACTTCCACCACCTCATACATCTCGACTCCTCTTAGGTTCTTCGCTTCGATCACAGGTCCTGCTACATGGATGACAACACCTTCGGCCTCTTCTTCCGACGGTTCTTTCATCCTGCTTATACTCTTTTCAACTTTTTCTTCCATTGTTTTGTACCTCCTGAGGCAAATTTAAGGTCATAAATCAAATATTCTTTCGTACATATCATCTATCCTGACTTGTTATGTCTATTCCCACGGCTTTTTTTATCTTTCCTTTAAGTGGGTCTTCTTTATCTTCTATGGGACCTTCCTTATCTGGCAGCTCAACGATCACAGGGTAAACTTCTTTCATCGTATCCTTCTTTTGATCAAGATACCCCCTGATATCTTCCGCTAGTCTTTCAGACATCAATATAACGCCCACGTCCGACTCCATGAATAATTTTTCGATGGTCTTCTTAGTCTCACGGTCGTTTTCAGGCGTGTAGACTTCATTCACGCCCGCCAGCGAAAAACCAATGGCCGTATCTTTATCTCCTACAACCACTACTTTCATATTGGATCCTCCATGATCATGAGTTCTTCCATCTTCTTTGGTCCCATCCCCTCTTTGGTACCTCTCACCAATATTTTAAGATTTCTTAACTCCATCTCTTTGGCAACGAGGTATTTGAGCAAAGGACCTATCGTGAGTATGTTCTGACTGTATATTTCACATACCAATCGTAAAAGTTTTTTATCTAAATTTTTTTCGATATCGAAATCAGAGGATGATGATTTTGCACCTCTCAGGTCGTCGTAAGATGTTCCCTCCAACTCTATGAATGCTTCGTCCATACTTGTAGATTCTACCATGTTCTCTATCTTCCACTCTTCCAATTCTCTTCCTGGAGGGAGTAAAGATCTTTTTAAGGTATCTCTCTCTATCCCTTCTCTTAACCCTCTAAATACGATCTTTAAATTCAATATATCTGAATAAGTTCCAAAAAAATATCTCACCGTAGCTCTTTCCTCACTTTCGATCTTGTTGACCTCTCTTCTTATGTTCTCATAAAGGTATCTATCCAACTCTATGTCCATCTCAAAAAAACTTTCCACTTTTTCTTTTCCTTTCAAAGCGTCTCCTAATTCAGTGTCTTTCAATATCGTAGTCAGTTCTTGAAGATTTCTAGCGGACTTCATCTCTTCAAGGACCTCTTCGTCGACTATCCTTACAGGTAACAAGTTTTTAGTTGATATTTCTCGTTCGCTAGAGATCCCTTTCATAGCCCTCTTTACCATCTTTATATCATACTTCATCATCCATGTAGTTATGAATGGTTTCACGTTGGTAGGGACCGACATGTAGACTTTTTTGATGGAGCCGATCACTTCCTCTTCCAACTTTCTTTCAACCGCGTATATATCTTCTGTATCTTCTTTTGGAAGGGCGTAGTTCTCTTCCCGTATCTTGGAATATATTTCATTCAGATTACCACTGTCCATCAGCGGTCTCAGAACTTCTTCTTTGACGAAGGGGTTCCCCATAGCTCTTAGCTTTGCGTTTGGAAACGTAAAGTCGGTGATAGATATCAGGACTTTAAAATAACTCATCAATAAGATCACGACTATCAACAAAGAGACTCCCACCACTATTAAAACAAAAAGGGGCAATCCCAATGAATCTATCAAACCTTCTAGCACCGCTCAATCCTCCTCCGTAAATAATATTTCCGAGATCTCTTTACGTAACTCTTTCTTTTCACTTTCAAGGTTTGCCTCGAATGTGAGATCCATGGTAGAGCCCTTTTCTGAAGACGCTTTTAACCCACCTATGGTTTCTAGGTCTGGTTCCACCTGGATTCTTGAGTCTCTATGCCGGACCAATTCATTGACTAGTTCTTCTGATCTCGGATCGCATCTCAGAGTTATCTCACCATCCAATACCTCCAATACCTCATGGATGGATTCTTCAAGATAATCTCTGTATTCCTCAGGGTCCTTCGAGGATAGATCATCTTTTGCTTCCTTGAATATATCCTCGATCATCTTCTCTCTGACGTTTAATTTGGTTTTTTTAGCTTCGAGTTTAGCCTGAGATATGATCCTGTTCTCCATGGTCTTTATCTCCCTCTCTTTTTCCTTTTCTAGCTCTTCCAATCTTCTCTGTTTTTCTTCTTCGATCTCTTGCTTTGCTTTCTCCGCCTCTTTTTTACCCCTGTGGATTATGTTGTCCACTTTGTTTTGCGTCACACCTTCGATCTTTTCGATTATCTTTTTCACCGGCATATTATCATCTCACTTTTATTCTCACATGAACCCGAGGAAGACGATTATGAATATCGCAATGAGCAAACCAAATATCGCAAAGGTTTCCGACATCACGCTGAATATCATACCCTTTCCAAAGGTTTCCTCTCGTTTTGATACGGCTGCGATAGCAGATCCAGAAGTTATACCTTGACCTACACCGGAGACACCAGCTATCCCTATAGCAAGACCTGCACCGATGGCAGCTATGCCCATCTGGACTCCGGCTCCGTCGGGATAGACGTCACCAAGCATACCGCTGAAGACCATCAATAATATCGCTATCAACATGCCGTATATCGCCTGGGTTTCCGGCAACACGGAAAATACCATACCTCGTCCAAACATCTTTTCATCTTCTGCCACGGTCGCTATACCACTTCCCGCGGCTATACCCTGACCTATACCTGAGAGACCGGCTATACCTACTGATAGACCAGCACCGACGCCCACGAGCCCTATGAACAATTGGATCTCTCCTGTTTGATCTACCAGTGCCGCTTCTCCCAATAGACCACTGAATATCATCAATAATATCGCTATCAACATGCCGTATATCGCCTGGGTTTCCGGCAACACGGAAAATACCATACCTCGTCCAAATACTTCTTCATTCTCCGCAACACTTCCGATACCACTGGCGGCCGCGATACCTTGGCCTATACCCGATAGTCCAGCTATACCAACGGCCAAACCGGCTCCTATACCTATAAGACCTAAACTGATACCTGACGTTCCCGCCATGGCCGTATCAACTTCCCCACCAAGCAATCCAGAAAACACCATTAGTAATATAGCGATGAGAAGACCATATATCGCCTGGGTTTCCGGCAATACGGAAAACACCATGCCTTTACCGAAGAGATCTTCATTCTCCGCAACACTTCCGATACCGGCTCCTGATGCGATGCCTTGACCTATTCCAGAGAGACCGGCTATACCAACAGCTAAACCACCGCCGATGGTTATCAACGCAAGTCCCAGACCCTTTTCCCCTAATAGTTCTGGAGCCACCTCGGCACCTAATAGACCGGTAAAAACCATGATAAGGATGCCTATGAGTAAGCCGTATATAGCCTGGGTTTCCGGCAATACGGAAAACACCATGCCTTTACCGAAGAGTTCTTCCTTCTCACTGTAGGCCGCGATGCTACCCGAAGAAGCTATACCCTGCCCTATGGCAGATAAACCTGCTATGCCCACCGCTAAACCCACTCCTAGTGAAGCTATACCTACGTTAAGGGGAACGTATGCGTCTCCACCTATGACTCCGGTGAACAACAATAATAATACCGCTACCAACAATCCATATATGGCTTGAGTTTGGGGCAAAGCCTGAAATACTAGACACTTTCCGAACTTATCCGGCTTCTCCGCTATTGTACCTGCACCGGCGGCTCCGGCTATGCCAACACCTATACCAGCACCCATGCCGGCTATGCCAACGGCCAAACCAGCACCGATGGCCGTAAGGAAGGTCCCTCTCTCATCCCTTTCTATATCGATAGAGAGTTCGTCTCGGTATATATTACCTTCATCGTCTTCAACTGATAGCGTTACGTTGTAAATCCCCTCGTGGAAAGTGTGATTAACAAATCTCCCCTCTTCTTCCTCACCCGTATCAAAATCCCACGTTACATTCTCTTCATTATACGATATGTTCTTAGCTCTGAAAGAAAAACCTATCTCTTCACCATCGTCACTAGCCATGTATCTCTTGATCAGCTCTCCTTCTTTTCTGTATTCCTCGTCTTCTTGATGATAAACTAGGATGTCTATCCTTCCCTGAAGATCCTGTTCTTCTTGCAATCCATGGATAGGCGATGCGCCCAACAACATTAAAGCCGTGGCTAGAATCATCAAAGATACCAGTACTTTTGGATTCCGATCCATTCTAAACCATCTCATCTTTTCACCTCATTTCTTTTTATGTAAGTATGCTCTCTTTCAGACTTAAAAGGCGTATATTGCGAGCCGCCACCCTCATAAAAATAACTGAAAAACTCTACATACTGTAATCTTAAAGAATGAACAAAGGACCCAAGTGCCTGAAGAACCGCATTGCCCAGATGACCAACTATCATAACTATCAACCCGAAAAAGTAAAATGGTGTTCTAGGATCTACTAATCCTGCATATCCCATAAATCCGACCACGCCTAATACAAGTACAACAAATCCTACTGTCTGTAGGATCTTACTAGAGTCCATAAAACCTTTGACTACCAAAGCTAATCCTGCCAACAGTATCACCACGGCCAATGGAAGGTTTATACTCGCACCGGATACAAGATCAGCAAGAACGTTAACGGTCAAGGCTATTCCCGATGTAGCTAGACCCAAAGCTAGTATCCTGGAGAACGATAAAAAGTCACCTAGGAATCCAGTCAACTCAAAAAATGAGAGCCCTTTAGCCCGTAATACCATCAGTATAAGACCTACTACCGTAAGAACACCGGCCAACATGTAGATCGCTTGGGAGAAATCATACCAACCGAACAATTGGCCTGATATCAGTATAAAACCACCTGGCTGAAGTGTCCACCACGAAACACTTTCTTCTAATATCTCTCTGATATTACCGTCCTTAAAATGTTTTACAAATTGAAGGAAAATACCCGCATTAAGATAGAATAGACCTATCAACAATGATATTATCAGTAACGTAAGAGGGCCTTCACCTTCTAAAGTTTCTAGTACCGCTAAATCGTTTATAAAATCTAAACCGAGCCTTCCAAACAAGTTAGTATGAGTATCCTGAGCTGGGCCTAAGTAGCCGCCCTGTAATATTCCAAATATCAATGTGCTTATTCCAGCTCCCATCAAAACCAATGAAAAATTCCTTGTGCCTTGCTCTATCTTCCCGATGCCCTGGAGTAAGATAAAAGAAGTCAATATGATCAGCAAGCCGTAGACAGCATCTCCAAGCATCAAGCCAAAGAAGATCACAAATGCAGGAGCGAGGATAAATGTGGGGTCTATCTCGTCGTACCGAGGAGGTGCGAACATATGTGTAAGAATTTCGAAGGGCTTTATGACACTGGGGTTGTCTAGTTTGCTCGGCACTTCGTCGGGATCTTCAGGTTCTTGAGTGACGACTTCCGCATACCCTTCAGTGGTTTCATCCACCAACTTTTTGACCTTTTCAACCTCCTTTTCAGGAACCCAACCTTTCAACACCGCCGTGGTCTCCGTGTTTCCAAATTTCTGTATGACCTCTTTTTTCTGTCTTTGTATATCTAGTTCTTCCTTTAATATAAGATATTCCTTTTCGTGTTTCTCTTTTAGAGACTTCAATCTTTTCAATATGTCCTCTTTGGACTGCTCTAATTTTTTTATATCTAACGTCAACTTATCCAACGCCTGTTTTGGCGTACCTTTAACGTTCTTTAAATTTAAGGGACGGACGTCGCTCTGTCTCATTATAGAACGAAATTCATTTTTCTCCGCTATGAAAGAACCCGCTATAACCACGTATCTATCTTCATCCTTTCCTTCTATCTTCTTTATATCGTAAAAATAGGATTCTAATGACTTTATATTTCTTCTGAACTCGTCCGGGTTTTTGGTAATTCCTACTTCGATAACGGAGAAACTTGTTTCACCTATATGATCCAATTCTATGTCTAAAAAAGAGATCTTTCTCACGTCATCTTTAAACTGCCGTAATTCCTCCATCTCTTTATTTAGATCGGTGAGTTTTTCATCGAGTTCCAGTATTTCATCCCCGTGCTTCTGGAAAGCTCCATCGATCTCTAGAAGCACTTGTTTCATATCTTTCTTTTTTCTCTTTTTTTTCTCTATCTCATCCGGAGAGATGAATTCCTTGATCACGTTCTTTTCCGACTCTGCTCTCTGAAATATATCTAAAACAGATGACAGACGAATATCATAATCGGTGAGTTCTCCTAAACTCTTTGAGATACCCATGGGTTCTATCAGATCCATGACCTCGTCGTCCCTATCAACATCACTGATCTCCGCCGCACCCTTCTCATGTAGAGTATCTATCAATCCCTCTACGTGGTCCTCGTGAACTAATATGGTAAGGTCCTTCATCCTCTCCGGGAAAAACACTGGTTCAGACCTCCATTACTCTCTCTACTACATGTTCAATAGCTTCCGATCTTTTTTCTTCAGTTGATCTTCTTATCTTCTGTACTTCTTCTTTACCCTTCCTTCTTATCTCTTTAGCTCTTTTCTCCGCGTCTTCCTTAGCCTTCTTCTCCCTCTCTTCTAATTCTTTTCTTAAAGAAAAAAGTCGGTCTTCTTTTTTTTGCTTAGCGTTTTCCTCAGCCTCTTTTACTAGCTCTTTAGCTCTTACTTCCGCTCTCTCTATCTTTTCGTGGGCATTTTTTTCTGCCTTTTTTATCTTTTTTATCTCTTCAACAGGCACGATAATACCTCTTTTTTTCTCAGGTTAAATTCCACTATGATGTATGTGTGTTTGGGAAAATCTATAGATGTTATAAACATTTTGGTAACTAGACTCGAAGATTTAATAAGTGGTAACCACTTACATATAACCGGAACGCAAATATGAGATGATGAAATGCATGTTGAGTTCATATCTAAAAGAAAATACTTTGTCATCATGACTATCCTAATTTTGGTTACATCTCTCTTGGTCGGTATGATGGTTTCATCACCAATAGGTATAAACGAAAACCAAGGGGAGCAACGTATAATCTTTGTAACCTTCACACATGAAAAGGAACGGACTTTTTTGAATGAAATGGACCTTAACATGATCGACACCTATGGTGATTCGGCCCTGGTAGAGATCGAAGAGAGTAAGATCAGTACTTTGAAAGGGAATGGTCTATCCGTAGACGAACTGCCTTCTCGCACCGAATTATCGGTGAAAGGTCACACATTCGATATAGCGGAAGAGCCTGAACTTGACTCCCGCTTGAGTATCGAGAATTACGAGAAAGGCGAGGAGGGTATCTACATAGTTCATATGTTGGGTCCTGTAAACCCCGAGTGGAGAGAAAAATTAGAAAAGATGAACGCACATGTAATAAATTACGTACCCAATTACGCATACGAAGTGAGGATGACTCCTGAACTAGCCGAAAAAGTTGAAGAGCTTTTTTTTGTGGATTGGGTAGGCATATATCAACCAGATTACAAGATATCATCTTCTCTTTCAAGCATGAATGAAGATAGACTCACCGTGGATGTCAGACTGGCACCTGGTTCAAGTCAAAGGAGTATAGACCAAGTTAAATCAAACTTTGCAGTAAACCGATCCTTAGATCTTGGAACTCGAGGTCATCGTTTTATCTTAGAAGTTAGCGGTACAAAAGAAGTGGAATCATTGGCGATGATAAACGACGTGTATTACATCTCTCGATACAGGGAACCAGAACTCCATTCTGAAGTGGATAGTCAGATCATCGGAGGAGGCGCTTGGATCATGGACGATGAGCACGACGACATCCATCATCCTTACAGGAAGCACGGTGACTACGGTGCTTATATCAATCAGATAGGATACAGCGGTAAAGGCGTGGTCATCGCGGTGGCTGACACCGGGATCGGAAACGGTACACTGGGAGATTCGGGGCATCCCGATCTGACGGGGAGAGTTATAGGTGGGTATGGATTTGAAGACCTAGACGATGATGATTGGGTAGACGGACACGGACATGGAACTCATGTTACCGGTTCCGCCGCAGGCGACACCTACGGCGCCATAGGAGAAAAGGGGGGCTATCCCGGTTACGCTCCTTACCTAATGGCACAGGGTTTAGCGTACGACTCGGAACTGTATTCTGCAAAAGTCTTCGATCCGGGATGGCTCGGAGCAGATTTTTACGAGATAGTTGAGATACCAAAACAGGAAGCCGATGCTTATATCCACACGAACTCATGGGGTTCTAACACCGAAGGAGAATATATCGAATCAGATAGTATCTACGACCAAGCAGTTAGAAATGCGGATAGAAACACCACGGGTAACCAGCCTATGGTGATCACCGTCTCCGCAGGCAACGATGGAAGACGAGGGAATCAATCCACCGGCAGCCCCGGCAATGCTAAAAATGTAATAACGGTGGGTGCAACGGAGAGTTTCATGCCAGACGGTAGTTATTTTGGAGGGAGAGATACCGATGATCCTTATGAGGTGGCCAGCTTCAGTTCCCGAGGATGGACCGAAGATAATCGTATCAAACCCGATGTTGTTGCACCAGGAGAAAATGTTCTTTCGCTAGGCAACCCCAATCGTAACGTTGGAGGCACATATGAATGGAAGTCTGGAACTTCCATGTCGTGTCCAGCGGTGGCAGGAGCTTCTGCCGTCGTGGTCGAATGGTACGAAAAGAACCATGGGGAGAGACCCAGTCCAGCCATGGTGAAATCACTCTTGATCAACACTGCCGAGGACCCTGCACAGGAAAATTGTAGGCACGAATATGTGCCCAACAAAGATGTAGGTTGGGGGATGGTGGATATATCAAAACTCGAATATCCAAAGGAAGATCCGATCCCTTTCATGCTGGAAGATCAGAACAGTCTTTTAGAGACCGGTGAAAAGAACGTTTATGAAGTGGAGCCTGAAAGTAAAGAAGAACCGTTCAAGATCTCTTTGGTATGGACCGATAAAGAGGCAGAGGAAGGAGATAATCCTACTTTGAAGAACGACCTGAATCTTGAAGTCATATCCCCCTCGGGTGAAAAATATGTTGGAAACTCTTTTGAAAGGGGCTGGACTAGAGCAGATCAAAGAACCATAAAAGATTTTGATACCAATGGTGACGGTTATGATGATGTGAACAACGTGCAGAACGTTTTCATACATCCTGACAACGTTGAGGAAGGAACATATACGGTACGTGTTATAGGAAAAAACATACCTGCAGACGCTAACAACGACGGGACTCCTAATCAAGACTATGCTCTCACCGTTTACAACGCCGCCGTTCCGTCACCTGAATTAACTTCACCCTCTCCAGGTGAGACACTAAGAGACGAAGATATCGCAGTGGAGTGGGATACCGAAAAAAACGTATCCAGTAAGATAAGACTGAACGGAGAGAATTGGATAGAAACCGGATATAATAACACATACGTATTTGAAGGTCTGAGTGACCAGAAACATAGAGTGGATGTGATAACAACTGATGAGAATGGAAGGAGAGGAAGAGACTTCGTCGAATTTTTTGTGGATACCACCCCATATATCGAGATTATATCTCCAAAAGAAAATGAAGTGATCAGAGAAAAAGAAGTAAAAGTCCAATGGCTTTCTTACAACATAGATTCTCATGAAGTAAAACTGGATGGAAACTACCAATATGTCGGAGAGGAGACTTCGTTTACATTTAGAGACTTGGATGACCGTGACTATACCGTTGAAATAAGAGGTTTAGCAGATGAAGTGAACTCAACAAAAAGCGTGAATTTTTCAGTGGACACTTCTACCTATGTCGAAATAATTTCACCTGAAAAGGGCGAAGTATTTGGTTCTTCGGATCTCAAAATAGAGTGGATCTCCGACTACGTAGACTATCACGAGATAAAAATCGGCGATGACGATTGGGTCAACGTTTACACAGATAATTCATACCTATTTGAAGGTGTAGATGGAGGTCGTCACACGATAAAAGTGAGAGCTGTGGGCGAAAACGAAGTTGTAGATTCCATCGATATCATATATTACAAGAGAAGAGATCCCATGGAAATACAAGGTGACCAGGAGTTCGAAGAGAAGGCGGAGAAAAACGACTGGCACGGAGATGGCACTCAGGACCAACCCTATATCATAGAATGGTACGATATAGATGGCGGAGGAAAGAGATCGGGTATCCACATAAAAAACGTTACCAGTCATTTCGTTGTAAGGAATAGTAGACTTTACAACGCGAACCGCACCACCCCTCAGGATGCAGGGAACAGCGGCATATACCTTTATGAAACCATGAACGGAGAGATATATGATAACGAAGTAAAATCAAATTCGTATGGTATCCGATTAGATAGGTCGGAAAATAACGTGATAATCAACAACACCTGTATAAACAACCACGCCGGCATATATCTATCCAATTCTAACAACAATGTTATCCGTGAAAACAACGTTTCTAAATTCCGCTATCCTACCTACGGAGAGGGCATCCTATTAGAAGATTCTAACAGAAACGAGTTATCAGATAATCACGGAGTGAACAATAACGAAGGCATCCTTCTTGATTCTTCCGACCATAATACCTTATTTAACAATAATCATTCCTACAACAGCGTGGGTATCAGGTTGGATGATTCTGACGATAACTCCTTGGAGCAGAACTCTCTTTCATCTAATTCTCACGGTATATATACGCGAAGGTCTTCTCAAAACGATATATCACATAACAACTTATCCAAAAACAGCTATGGGTTTTTCTTGAGTTCTTCAGAGTTGAACAGGTTGTCAGAAAACAGACTCATCGATAATTACTACGGTCTGAGGATATCATCATCTTCAGATGAAAACGAAATAGAAGATAACAAGATAGCCGATAGTGTGAGCTATGGGATCTATCTTTTCTCTTCTGAAAACAACAAGTTCATGAGTAACGAACTTGTGGAGAACGGAGTTTTTCTTGGAGGTCAAACCGTAGAACATTGGAACACACATTCCATGGATGAATCCAACACCATCAACGATATGCCCATCTTGTACCTTAAAGATGAAGATGGAAAAACGATCTCAAGAGAAACTGGGCAAGTGATACTAGCCAACTCCACTAACATAGTTGTTGAACAGCAGAACATAGATGAAGGGGACGTGGGTATCCTACTGGGCTTTTCCGATGATAACACGATAAGAGATAACGTTATCAGAGATCAGATACAGAGCATAACTTTACGCCATTCTCATGGAAATGAGATCAGGAACAACACTCTTTTCAACAACACTGCTGGCATATACATGGCCAACTCTGACAGAAACACCGTGGTTGAAAATAACGTTAGTGAGAATATCTGGCCCGGCATATATCTTTCTTCTTCGGATAAGAATCTGATATTCGGTAATTCCATATCCCATAACGATCCACAACTTTTCTATGGTATATACCTAACAAGGTCAACCAACAATACGGTTTATCATAACGAGATATATAATCAAGATTTTCCAGAGGACTACGAAGGACAGGCGTTCGACAATACAAACAATAGTTGGGATCACGACTCTGAAGGCAACTACTGGTCAGATTACACCTACAGATATCCCCATGCTTCGGAAATAGATGGAGTATGGAATAGATCTTACGAGATAGCAGGTGACGGAAACCGGGACCGATATCCGTTGACATCACCGGAAAAAGTAGGTGACCTGAGTGTCAGATTTTTGAAACCCATCGATGACGAGACCATATTTTCACCGGATGTGACCGCACGATGGAACACTAAAGGAGGCCAGGGTGAGATCGACTACAGAATTAGATTAGACGAAGAGGGATGGATAGAGCCCGATGAAACTACCAGCCACACCTTTGAAGATCTGGAAGACGGAGAATATATTCTTGAAATTGAAGCTGAAGATGAAGAAGGAACGGTTTCTTCCCACAGGGTTACTTTTTCCGTGCATCGTGGGATCTACGTCGAGATAATTTCACCTGAGGATGATGAGATCATAAGACGATCTAGAGCTTCCATCGAGTGGTTCAGTAAGAATCATAATAACACCGAGATCAGATTGAGAGGACCTATCGAAAAGGATTGGGAAGATGTAGGCCGTGAAACTGAACACACCTATACGGGATTGGACGATGGTAAATACACAGTAGAAGTTCGTTCTATAGATGAAGAAGGAGAAAAGGATCATGACGAGGTCAGCTTTTTGATAAAAACTGTATCGGTAGAGATAACTTCGCCGGAAGACAACGAGATTATAAAAGGTGATACCGTTGAGATACGATGGACTTCAGAAAACGCGGAGTACCATGAAATTCAGATATGTGGTGGTAGATGGGACTATATAGGGAACGTAACGGAATATGAAGTGAGCGGTCTTGAAGAAGGAGAGTACGAACTGTCCATAAGAGCGGTGGACGAAAGTGGTAGAAGGGCGAGAGATACTATAACTTTTACCGTAGAGCTTCCCGCGGCCGAAGTCAATATAATCAATCCTAAAGACGGGGCTATCTTCGATAGAGATTATATCAGCATCGAATGGCAAATTCAACTTTTGAACGAAGTGTTCGAAGTCGAGTACTACGAGATAAGGTTGGACGGAATCCAATGGAAATCTGTAGGAAACGTTACGGAGTACACCTTTGAAGATCTAGAAAACGGGGAACACACCATCGAAGTCAGAGCTGTAGATGATTTAGGATATTTTGCTAAAGACCATATCATCATCTTTGTGGATACTGTACCTCCCGAGGTACGTATCACTTATCCCACAGACAGAGACCTATTGGATACTTCCGAAGTCAGTGTGGAATGGGAAGGTAAAGACGATGTGAGCGGAATAGATTATTACGAAGTACGCATCGATAAAGAAAATGATGGTGACTGGATTAACGTTGGACTTGACACGTCCTATCCTTTTGATGGCCTGGAAGATGGTCAGTATACTGTTGAGGTCAGAGTGTACGACAGAGCCGGGAACGTAGCTATGGATAGCGTATCTTTTGAGGTAGAGGTCGCTGAACCTCCCTATCTTCTCTGGTCTCTGTTCACACTGATCATAGTTGTTTTGTTCATAATATCAGCAAGAGTTGGTTTCGTTATATTAAAAAGGAGAAAAAAAGAGGCACCTAGAAAAACTTTAAGAGATTTGGAAACAGAACACGGAGTTGTGAAATACGGAAGGTATGAAAAAAAGTACAAATTATAGCCTATATTTAAAAGAGGTCTTTAAAAAATGCATCCGAACGTTCTGAAGATGTTTGTCATGATCATCGCCATATTGGCTTTGGGCTGGATACTGTTGTTGACCGGTATCATAAGATTTACGTGGGTCAGATTTTTCCTTCTGGTCATATTTACGACGGTCATAAGCTTGTCTCTTTTGACTGAACCGAAGCAGCCCCAGGATAGTTCTTACTGTGTAGTTTCTCAAGGACCTTGAATATTTGAGCGGGAATGATGTTAGAATGCGATAATTATATAATTATCGATTGTTTGGTATTGCTAAGATGAGAACATCGATGTCGAAGTTATTGAGACCCGAATACAGTTCAAAGATACTCGGAGTCGTCTTTTTGTCTCTCTCAGTGTACATATTCTTCTTTACACATCATACAAATGCAGCTATAGGGGCCTTTTTCATAGGCATATTTACACTGCTGATAATCCACATTCCCACCGTTGAAAAGGATACTGCGGTTGCAGGATTGAAAAGCGGCGTTTTATCCATACATTACCTTCTTGATGACCTAGATGTATCGGATAAAGGAGCTTTTGTATACCCTCACAAAAATCTCACAGAGTCTAGAGTTTATATATCTGCGGACGAATTTCAAAATCTTCCAGACCTTTATGATGAGATGAGTATAGTCTCAGGAGGTAGAGGCAGGACAGGAGTTTCTTTATCACCTCCGGGCAAGCCGCTTTTAGACGAAGCTAAAGAGAAAATGGAATACGATCTCGAAGGACAAGGTATAGAAGCTGGAAGAGAATCTATGGGTTATCTTTCACAGGGTATGGGGTTAGCAAAATCTTTCAGCCTCAGGAAAGAAAAAGGAGTGATAAAAGTCCGGATCACTCTTGATGACTACGACGACTACTGTGAAGAGATGAGGGGTGAAGCGGAAAAACTATGCACCCGCACCGGTTGTCCTATATGCAGTGCTTATTTGACCGCTGCTTCAGAGTCTTTATCTAAAAATCTAAAAGTGAAGAAATTCGAAAAAGAAGGGAAGCATATCAAATACACTTTAGAGGAGATATGATGCAGGTTGCACAAAAGATCGCATTATCTATGACGATATGGATCGCATTTATACTAGCATTGTCCGGAGGGCAAAGCATACAACTTTTTGTGATCTTACTGCTAATAGGTCTTTTGATCTCGAGGGAACTTTCTAGTATTTACATCAGAAGTTCCACCGCAGATAGACTAGATGGTTTTATCCAAGTCGGCATCGTCATATTTGTAGCTATAGTGGCCGGACGTATACTATCTATACTTGGACTCCTGTAGCCAGGACGAGAGGTTCACATATAGCTTCTAGGACCCTTTGATATGTCTTCTTCGCTCTCCCTTTCATCCATTTGGTCCTTTCTCTTTTGATAAGCTTCATCGAAATGTTTCTGTTTGATCTCGTTCTTTTTTATCTCATCTATCTCCATCTCACCGCCTTTTTGTACGTATTCCCGTATCGCTAGCATCACCGCTTCATTGCAGATAGAGGCTATATCTGCTCCACTCATATCTTTGGTTTTCTTCGCCAAGTTTTTGATATCTACTTCTTCCGCTACAGGCTTGTCTTTTGTATGCACCTTGAAGATCTCTTCTCTTGCATCCTTATCCGGCATACCTATGGTTATCCTCCTATCGAATCGTCCAGGCCTGAGTAGAGCTGGATCGATCAATTCTGGTCTGTTGGTTGCACCTATGACCACCACGTCGTGTAGGGCTTCTAAACCGTCAAGTTCTGTGAGTAGCTGAGATATCACTCTTTCCGACACGTTAGAATCTAGGCTGCTCCCCCTTTCAGGTGCTAATGCATCGATCTCATCGAAGAATATTATGGTGGGTGCGGCTTGTCTTGCCTTCCTGAAAGTTTCTCTGACGGCTTTTTCGCTCTCACCGACCCACTTAGAAAAGAACTCTGGACCTTTTACTGAGATGAAGTTCGCTTCGCTTTCATTGGCTACGGCTCTAGCGATCAAGGTCTTGCCAGTTCCAGGAGGACCACTCAATAGTATACCCTTGGGAACTTCAGCTCCCATATGACCAAAGAGATCTTCGAATTGTAAGGGCCATTCCACCGCTTCTTTCAATTCCTGCTTTGCTTCTTCTAGCCCTCCTATGTCTTCCCAGGTCACGTCTGGAGTCTCCACCATCACCTCTCGCATCGTAGACGGCTCCATTTCTCTCAAAGCCTTATTTACATGTTCCCTGCCCACCTCCAGTGCCTCCATCACTTCGGGAGGTATCTGTTCCGCATCCATATCTATATCGGGAAGAATTTCCCTTAAAGCCCTCATGGCCGACTCCTTGGCTAGAGCTTCGATATCCGCACCCACGAAACCATGGGTATGAGCAGCTATTTTTTCTATATCTATATCATCGGCTAGGGGCATCCCTCTGGTATGTATCTCCAAGACCTCTTTCCTTCCATCCCGGTCAGGCATACCTATCTCTATCTCTCTATCGAACCTTCCAGGTCTTCGAAGGGCAGGATCAAGGGCGTGTGCCCTGTTAGTCGCTCCTATGACTATGACTTTACCCCGGGCTTCTAGACCGTCCATGAGTGAAAGTAATTGGGCAACGATCCTTCTTTCTGTTTCTCCGCTCACCTCGTCTCTTTTGGGCGCTATGGAATCAAGCTCGTCTACGAATATTATGGAAGGTTGATTCTCTTCAGCCTCTTCAAATATCTCCCTTAGTCGGCCCTCGCTCTCCCCATAATATTTCGACATTATCTCAGGGCCACTTATGTTGAAAAAATTAGCATTCGTTTCGGAGGCCACGGCTTTTGCCATCAGTGTTTTCCCAGTCCCTGGTGGACCATGTAAAAGAACACCTTTTGGAGCCTCGATACCCACCTTATCGAAGAGCTCAGGATGCCTTAAAGGTAATTCTACCATCTCTCTTACTTTTTCAAGCTCTTCGTCTAGGCCGCCTATATCTTCATAGGAGACCATGGGCGCCTTCGCTATTTCCTCCTTGGTGATAGGTTTTTCAGATATAGAAACTTCCGTTGTATCTGGTTTGATTATAACTGCTTTTCTTGAAGGTGAATATGATTTAACGATGAGCTCTATCTTATTACCCATTATGTTTAGCGTGATCGAATCTCCTTTCGTTATGGGTCTGTCCCGCAGAGCCTGTTTCCTCAGGTACTCTTCGCCTCCCATCAATCTAACAGGTCTAGTAGGTGCAAAAGTGACCTTCTTAGCTGGTACGGTTTCAACTTTTTCTATACCTACTTTCTCATCTATCTTTACACCTGCGTTCCGTCTGGTAGGACCGTCGATCCTGATAGTACCTGTATTTCTATCACTTTCGTCTCCGGGCCAAACCTTTGCGGCGGTCTGTTTATTACCATAGATCAAAATGATGTCACCGCTTTTAAGACCTAATCTATCTTTCACTTCAGGATCTATCCTCGCTAACCCCCTACCTACGTCGCTGGACTTGGCTTCTACTACTTTTAGAACTTTTTCATCTTCTTTCATTGGCTCCACCTCTAAACTATACAACATTATGTTGTTATATTGTTGTTGTATAATACGATAACAGTCCTATTTAAAGCTTTTGTTGGCTTTGGCTTTTTTCTTAAATCAAAAGAATTAATACTCGAAGTAGCATTTTCGATTTTATGATCGTCACGCCTAGCTTTGTTATTTCTTTGGTTTTAGCCATTCTTATAGGCTTGATGATCGGGTTTGAGAGGTCCTATCGGGCAGGATTGGAGCAGAGCCCGAAGAGTGCGGGTATGAGAACTTTTATCGTAGTTTGTATCGTCGGTTTTTTATTTGCAGATTTTTTCGAATCCGAGCCTTTTGTACTTATAGCTACAGTCGTGACTTTTTCATCCTTAATATTGTCTCTAAATATGATACGAACGTTAGATAACGAGCCCGGTCTGACAACTTCTATAACACTGCTCGTCGTATTTTTGAGCGGCATCTTTATAGGTCTTGGATATCCTCTCATCGCTGTATTCGTAGGCTTGGTTACACTTTCACTAGTTTCGAGTAAAAGATTACTCCATCGTTTTGCTGATCTATTATCCGATCAGGAGTTGGAAAGCGCTATGCGTTTTTTGGCAGTAGCTCTCATCGTTCTGCCGATCACATATACCTTTGGTCCGATACACCCTCTTATCGGTCCTGGTAGAATCTTTGATCCTACAAAAGCCGTTTTGATGGTTCTGTTCGTTTCTAGTATATCTTTTACGAGTTACATCGTGATCAATCTATTTGGAACAAGTAAAGGTATGGAACTCTCGGCATTCATCGGTGGTCTAGTGAGCTCCGCCGCAGCTACCGCTTCTATGTCCGAAAAATGTAAAAAAAATCCAGGTCTTCTAGACGTTTCAACCGTTTGTATACTCCTGACTAACGCATCCATGTTCATAAGGGATTATATAATAATCTTCGTCATGGGAGGTATTATTTTAGCGGTGCAACTTGCCGTGCCAGTAGCAGTATTATTGGTGCTAACGATCTTGATATCAGTCTACATCATAAAAAAGAAAATAACTAAAGTGGATACGGTTAATCTGGACCTAGAGAACCCCTTCGCTCTGAAACCTGCCTTAAAATTCGCTCTGATATTTAGCATAGTATGGGCTTCTACATATATACTTCAAAACCAGTTCGGTAGTGTTGGAGTCTACATCGTTTCGGTAGGAGGTTTGATATCTACGACATCGGTATCTGCGTCTTTAGCTGCAATGTATGCAAGTGGAGAGATCAGTTCATCGACTGCAATTTCCACGATACTTTTAGCCTTCGGACTGAGTTCTTTTTCCAAAATATTCATAGCTAGAGGTTATGTTAAAGGCCTAGCAAAAAGTCTTGCGTGGCCCATGATACTAACTGGAACCATCTCTTTTATAATGATGGTTTTAATCAATTAAGAGACGGGAAAAGTTAAATAAAGATGTCCGATGAAGATAGTAAGGTAACAAATGTTGAGCTCAGGGATATTTATCGCACTACTGATAATTGTCGTCTTTTTCGCTTCTATGTTAATACTAGATAGGTTTGAAATTCTAGAACGGTTCAACTTTGAACTGTCAGGTCCTTTTTTGATGTGGAAAACCCAGAAAGGCAAGAACCTCATAGATAGGATAGCAAAGAAGAAACGCTTTTGGGAGATATTCGGAGATATTGGGATCATTATCACGGCGGTTGCGATGATTATCATCATGGTCATGGTGATCTTCAATGCCATGATGGCTACTGAAGTACCGGCGGAGCATGCTCCAAGGGCACAGGAGATACTGGTGATACCAGGGGTGAATCCATTCATACCTATAGGGTATGGTATCTTGAGCCTAGCCGTTGGTATAATTGTCCACGAATTTTCTCACGGTATACTGACCAGGGTGGCGGATGTGAAAGTGAAGTCACTAGGTCTGATCTTCATGGTGGTCCCTCTAGGGGCGTTCTGTGAGCCGGACGAGGAGAGCATAGAAAAAACCGAAAGGATCAAAAGAGACAGGATGTTCGCGGCAGGACCAACCTCCAATCTCGTCTTTGGGGTCGTGCTTTTCATAATATTCTCCACACTTTTCATGGGATACGTCGTTCCAGAAGAGGATAGTTTGATGGTGATGGATGTTTACGAAGGCTCTCCCGCAGACCAAGCGGGTTTGCGCCGATATGACCATATAATGGAGATCGATAACCAATCATTGAGAAGTTCCGAAGACATAGACAATATAAATGTGAGCATAACCGATGAAAATAACGATTTGAGAAGAGTGGATGTTACCGCTAGGAGAGGCGAGAAAAAACTCGATACCAACATAACTCCTGGCATGGTGGTTGTGAGAATCATCGAAGACTCACCTGCCCATGGCGAACTTGAATTAGGTGATTTGGTCACCCATATAGATGGAGAAGAGATAAAGAACAGAGAGGATTTTCGGAAAATTTTGGAAGATAGAGACCACGATGTAAACATCACCTATTGGAGGAAGGAAAATACAGAATACCGATATGGAACCACTGAGATCGTTAGAGAGGATGGCAAATTAGGCATAGGTGTAAATTATCTTGGCATGAGTTTCCAGGAGGGGGATTGGTATGCCACAACATTGGCAAGACCTATCACTAGCGCTGATACTAATACTGAACGGGTCCAAAATATGGCGATGTATATTTCACTACCGTTACTAGGATTGTCGCCCGCCCCGGAGGAATTGACCGGTTTTTATGAGGTGCGAGGACCTCTAAGTGGGCTACCGAGTAGCGCTTTCTGGATACTGGCAAATTCTCTATACTGGATCCTCTGGCTCAACATATTGCTTGGCTTGTTCAACGCTCTACCCGCACTGCCTCTAGACGGAGGGAGATTGTTCAAGGATTGGATGGAAGCCATAACAGAGAAGTTGGGCTTCGGAGAGGACATACAGGAAAAAGCATCTACCGCTTTGACTTACATCGCCTCTTTCTCTATATTATTATTGCTTGTATGGTCTATGATCGGTCCCAGGATGTAGGTTTAAAAAACGAAGTCTTTTTATGCTCCGTTCTTCTTTTCTAGAACATGTTACCCTTCGAAGAAGTAGCCGTTATCGATAAGAATTCGGAATACAGGGGTGTTCCTCCCCTTCAACTCATGGAGAACGCCGGTAGAAGCTTAGCTCAAGAGATCATAGAAAGATTTTCTGAAGAAACTGTTATATTTTACTGTGGGACCGGTAATAACGGCGGTGACGCATATGTGGCAGCACGGTATCTTGCGGAGGAGCGGGATAAACAAAATATCACGGTTTTTCTGATCAAAGGAGAAGGAAGCGTTAAGAGCGATATAGCCCAAAAAAATCTTGACGCCCTAGACTCACAAATCATCGTAGAAGAGGATCCAAACAAATTAGAGATAAGCGAGGACACTATACTAGTAGATGCTCTACTAGGTACAGGTATAAAGGGTGAGATCAGAGAACCATATCGAATCATAATAAAAAAACTTAACGAGCGTTCGAATACCGTTGTTTCTGTGGACGTTCCCAGCGGTCTAGGAGCGGACCTTGCCGTGAAGCCAGAGATCACAGTGACTTTTCATGACGTAAAAAAGGGTATGTCTCGAGAAAATTGTGGAGAGATCGTCGTCAAAGAAATAGGGATACCTGAAAAAGCTGTAGATCACACGGGACCAGGAGAGATGTTGCTTTATCCTCAACCAAAAAAGGATTCTCATAAAGGGGATAACGGGAAACTGCTCATAGTAGGAGGAGGTCCCTATATAGGGGCACCGGTTCTTGCAGGAAAGGCAGCTTATCGTAGTGGAGCGGACTTGGTACTACTCGCCGTTCCCTCTTCTATATCCGATACGGTAGCTGGTTTTTCAGCGAACTTCATAGTTCATCCTATGTCGGGTAAAAATTTGAAACCGCGCCACATCGATGATATATTGGAACTTTCTCATGAGTGTGATTCGATGATCATAGGACCAGGACTAGGAACACGAAAGAAAACGCTCAAGGCTGTTGAGGATATAATAGATCAGGTGGAAAAGCCGTTACTGATAGATGCCGATGCCTTGAAAGTTTGTAAAAGAGGTCTAGAATATAACGCCAGCACGGTACTCACACCGCACCGTGGAGAATTTAAGATGCTAACAAGTAACGAAAGAAGTAAAAGTCTAAAAGAAAATGCTGATCAGTTCGCCCTAGAAAATGAAGTTACGCTTCTCGTCAAGGGAGAAGAGGACTACATAACCCAAGGATATGAAAATAAATGGAACGACTTCGGTAATCAAGCTATGACGGTTGGAGGCACGGGAGACACGCTCAGCGGTATCATAGGTGCACTCATGAGCAAAGGTTTAGAGCCTTTCAAAGCCGCAAGAGTTGGGGCTTATATCATGGGGTCCGCAGGTGATGAAGCTTTTAAAGAGTATTCATGGGGTCTGCTTCCTGAAAACATAATCGAGTACATACCAAAAATACTCGATGATCTTATGTAAAAAAGGGCTAAGCCTGTTTTTCGCTTTGATAAGAAATAAACCTTATATCCCATAAATCATTACAGGCTTGATAACATGAAAGTACTCACTGTAGGAGGAGGAGCAAGAGAACACACCATGGTCAGAACTCTAGCCAAGAACGAAGCAGAGATCTATGCAGTAATGGGTAACAAAAATCCAGGTATAGCAAGATTGGCTGAAGAATACTTCATCGAAAGTGGTTCGGAGATCAAAAAAGTGGTCGAGTGGGCTGAAGAAAAAGGTGTTGAGTTGGCAGTAGTTGGACCCGAAGCGCCTCTCGGTAAAGGCATAGTCGATGCGTTGGAAGAGAAAGGCATCAAGTGTGCTAGTCCAGACAAAAATGCTGCTGAAATAGAGACATCTAAAGAATTTATGAGAGATCTACAGGCCAGATATGATCTTCCAGGTAGAGTGGAATTTGAGGTGTTCGATGATATAGAAGAGATAGAAGACTTTCTTGCACATTATGAAGGAGAATTAGCAGTCAAACCCGTGGGGCTGACTGGAGGAAAAGGTGTGAAAGTGATGGGAGAGCACCTTGAAAATAAGAGAGAAGTGATCGAATACTGCGAGAAAGTTTTAGAAGAAAGTATAGGCGGTAAACCCAAGGTCGTTTTAGAGGAAAGGCTCATCGGTGAAGAATACACTCTTCAAGTTTTCACCGATGGAAAGAACATAATACCTATGCCTTTGGTCCAGGACCATAAACGATTGTTCGAAGGTGATGAAGGACCGAACACAGGAGGTATGGGATCTTATTCCCAGGCCGATGGACTTCTGCCCTTCTTGGACCAATCCATTTACGACGAAAGTGTGGAGATAATCAAAGAAACGCTTGAAGCGATGAGAAAAGACGGTAGGCCCTACAAAGGAGTTCTTTACGGACAGTTCATGCTCACCAAGAACGGACCGAAGATAATTGAATTCAACTGCAGATGGGGTGATCCTGAAGCTATGAACGTTCTACCGCTGTTGGAGTCCGATTACGTTGAACTCTGTGATAAGATAGCTGAAGGCGACATATCTGGCTTAGATGTATCCTTTGAAAAAAAATCTAGCGTATGCAAATACGTCGTACCGAAAGGTTACGGCATCGATCCTCAAGGGGGAAACAAAGTGGTTGTGAACGAAGAAGCTGTAGAGGAGGAAGGTGCACAACTCTACTACGCTTCCGTAGACGAAAAAGACGGAGAGATCTATACCACCACTTCACGATCGTTGGCTGTGGTGGGTTATTCAGAACGATTAGAAGAGGCGGAGGCGGTCAGTGAGCGCGCCCTCGACCACGTGAAAGGCGACGATATACAGATGAGACACGATATCGGTAAACCTGAAAGCATACAGCGTAAGTTGGAGAACATGAAAAAAATCAGAGGAGAGAACTGATGAGTGAGATAGAGAACCTTAAGGAAATAGTTGAAAGTATAGATGAACAGCTGGATGATAAAGATACTGTTCGAGAACTGGTGATGAAATCCTCTAGAGCCATAAGAAGGATCTCTAAAAATGTGATCCAAGACCTGCATAGAGGGATAAATAGTCGGGAAAAATTACAGGAAGCTCTAGAAGAAGTCTCCAAAATAAAAAGCATAGTCGAGGACCATCCCGATCTATATCATTCCGGATTTTTGCGGAACGGATTTCAAGAGTTCGCGGAAGCACACATACTTTGGTCCATAAGTAAAGGTGAGGCGCTTCAATCACCGGAAGAATTGGACGTCACTCCAAGTTCGTATGTGCTGGGCCTAGCTGATGTAGTCGGTGAACTCAGAAGGATGGTGTTGGACGAATTAGCCAAAGGTAATATCGAAAAAGCTAGAGAGTTACACCTGAAGATGGAAGAGATAAAGAACATGCTGATGGAGTTCGAGTATCCAAACGCGCTACTACCCATAAAGAACAAACAGGATATGGCTAGGAACTTGGTGGAAAAGACAAGAGGGGATATCACCAATTCTATGCGTAATGAACGGTTGAGAGAAAAGATGGAAGAGCTGATGGAAAGTCTTTAATTTTTACAATAACTGCACTATCGCTTCCTTTCCAACAACACGTCCCCATCATACACTATCTTGAAGATACGATGGTAGGGGATATGGCCCCCTACGCACTTGATGAAAGATCTCCCGAGGTCTTCGATCTCTGAACCCTGCATGGTTCTAAAGTCTCCTGGGGCGCCGCGGTGAACGTAATAGATCGTCGCTCTTTCTAGATCTTCCTTTTCTCTCCACTTCAGCTCGTTCAATACGTCTCTAGGTGTTCTCATACCAAAACAAAGAATGAAAAAGAGGGAGATAAAATTTATCCCATCATATAACGATAAACGATACAAACGTAAACTTAAATAACTTCTTTATGATGTACACAACTGTTCCGTTCACGTGACGTAGATAAATACTATTGGTAAAGCTCCGCTGATGAGGTGCAAAGATGGAAATATTAGAGAAAAGAGGTGATGAAAAGATAGCTACCGCTTATCTTGCGGACCTTGGTAAAGGGAAGTATGTTGAATTCGTGGAGTCTCTAGGTAGTTCTGAGAAGAGAAGGGACAAATGGGTCCTTATACTTTCTAGTCTTTCGGGCTGCCCTTTGAATTGTAAATTTTGTGATGCGAATCGCTTTTATGAGGGATTGCTCAGCAAAGATGAGATGATGAAACAGGTAGATTATCTGGTGGAGAATCACGGTTCTGAAGATGCATTAAATTCTAATAAGTTCAAAGTTCAGTTCGCCAGGATAGGTGATCCGGCTTTGAACAAAGCAGTAATAGATACCATAGAGGAGATCCGAGAAAAGTACGCTCCCTCAAATTACATGCCCTGCGTTTCTACCATCGCCCCAGATGGTACTAAAGATTGGTTCAAAGGGTTGAAAAGATTGAATCATAAAGCATATGAAGGCAGATTTCAGCTTCAATTTTCAATACATTCCACCAGTGACGAGCAAAGAGATCATCTTATGCCAGACAAAAAATGGGGTCTCGGCAAGATAGCAAAGTATGGAAAAGAATTCTATGTAGGAGGGCGAAAAATTACTTTGAATTTTGCGCTATCTGAAAACGATCAGATCGATCCTAAAAAATTAGAAGATATCTTCGATCCTGAAGTTTTTGCGGTGAAGATAACACCTTTGAACCCTACTTGTAATGCAAGAGATAACGACCTGATCAATGTTTTCACGGAGGATGAAAGCCATGAATATCCTGTCATCGAAGAATTGGAAGAAGGCCCCTTTGAGTTGCATCTGAGCGTAGGAGAACTGGAGGAGAACAATATAAAGAGCAACTGCGGTCAGATACTGCTTTACCACTTCGATGAACACGAAGAGGGAAGTGCGTGAACATGTATTATCAAGAGATGGATCAAAAAGGACTGGAAAAGAAAGCGGATAAATGGCTTGATGAACTTCCATTCAGGAAGAGATGGCCTGGAGACTTGAGGCTAAAAGATACCGCACTTATGGTAATAGACATGCAAAGATATTTTCTTTCTCCTAGTTCGCACGCACATCTGCCCGCGGGTGAGACCATAATTGATAACCTCAACGAGCTCATAGCTCTTTTTGACGAAAAAGGAGGAGAGATAGTTTACACCAGGACCGTACAAGAGGAAGGAGATGAAGGGATAATGGATGAGTGGTGGAGGGACATAATCAGAGAAGGTCCTCTAGCGGAATTAGACACTCGGATCGAGGTGAAAGGAGAGGTCGTAGTAAAACCCAGATATTCTTCATTTTACAGGACCGATCTTGAAGATAAATTAGAAGGGGTTGAAAATATCGTGATAGGAGGTGTGATGACCGACATGTGCTGCGCCACCACGGCAAGAGACGGCTTTGTAAGAGATCTTAGGATTTTATTTTTAGCCGACGGAACGGCTACCGCTACTGAAAAAACTCATGTCTCCTGTTTAAATTCTTTATGCCACGGGATAGCGGAGATACTAACATGTCAGGAATTAAAAGAAAGGTTACTATAGTCGGTGCGGGTCCAGCAGGAATCGCCGCCGCTCAGCAGTGTATCCGGGAAGGTATAAAAGATATTTTAGTCTTGGAGAAAGAAGAAATAGGCGGCCTTATACGCCAAGCCAATAAAATAGAAAATCTTCCTGGCCTCGTTGGAAAAGACGGAAGAGATATGGTAAAAGGATTAGAGGATATAATCTCAAGGTACGATATACCGTTGAGTTATACCGAGGTTGAGAACATAGAAAATATCGATGACGGATTTGGATTGGTAACTGATAAGGGATATCATAAGACGGAATATCTGGTTCTAGCCACAGGAACCACGCCTAGATCTTTAGGATTCCAAGAGGAAATCTATCATCCTAGATGGCGCGATCACTCGGGAAAAAAAGTAGTGATCATCGGAGGAGGTGACGCCGCATATGATTATGCCTTAAGAGTAAACAGACTGGGGGGCGACGTGATCATATCGCGGAGGAGTGAACCGAGTGCTTTACCAGTCCTAATAAAAGAAGCAAAATATGAAGGTATCGAAGAAAGGATGGGTGAGCCGGAAGAGATATGCCGAACTGAAGATCATTTTATCGTCCAGTACGATCAAGAAAAGATATTAGCGGATCTAGTCATAACAGCCATAGGACGAGAGCCGAACATCCTAGACCTTGATATTGATGATAATGAGATCAGTTTCCCAACTGGAACTACAGAATTCCCCGGCCTTTTTGTTGTGGGCAGTAATGTGCTGGGAACATACAGACAGACATCCCTCTGTTGGGGCATGGGTATAGCCGTAGGTATGAAATTAGGAAGGATATTTTCAAAACAGGATTGAAAAGGTTTATAAGGCACTTATATCTCCAAAAAATTGAGGATATATATGGGATCAGTTAAGGATTTGAAGGTTATTGAAGAAGCCGGTGAAGAAGAAGGAATAGGTGTCTTCGAGTTCAGCGACAGGTACAGCATCTTTGATTACGGTAAGATGCCGGATGAGATAGAAGGAAAAGGCGAAGCTCTCTGTCTTATGGGTGCTTACAATTTCAAAGAGTTAGAAAAATCGGGCGTGAAGACTCATTTCATAGAGTTGGAAAATAGAGATGAGATGAAAGTTAAGATCGTGAACGTTATCACCGATGAACTACCTGGAGAGCCTAAAAACATGATGGTACCGCTTGAGATCATCTACAGAAATTATCTTGGAGAAGGAAGCTCCGTATTTAGAAGGTTGGAGAAAGGAGAGATAGAACCTAAAGATCTAGGGCTAAAATCATATCCGGAAGTAAACGAAAAACTCGATCCACCTATAATCGATTTCAGTACCAAGTACGAGAAATTCGATAGGTACTTCAAAAATTTAGAAGAAGTGAAAGAACATACAGGGTTCGATGAAAAAAGGATCGATGGGATCAAAGAGAAAGCATTGGAAATAAATGATTTCATCAACCAAAGAGCTAACGATCTGGGATGGAAACATCTTGACGGCAAGATGGAGACAGCTCTAGATAGGAACGGATATCTGATGTTAGCCGATATATTAGGCACTTTGGATGAAGACAGATTTGAATACAAAGGAGTAAAATTGAGCAAGGAGATGTTGAGAAGATACTATAGAAAAACGGATTGGAGCGAAGAAATAGAGAAGGCTAAGGAAGAAGATCTGCCTAAAGACGAATGGCCGGAACCTCCAGAGCTTCCTGAAGACCTGATCAATTTTGTCTCAGACATGTACAAGTCAGCCTGTAATGAATGGACCGGAGAGAGGCATTTCGATGTCAAACCTCTCGATGAATTGATAAGCGAAGATTATAAACGCTTAGAAAAAAAAGGACTAGTAGAATGATGGAGGTATGAAGATGATAGTTCCTATAATAATGGGTTCGAAAAAAGACAAAGAATTTGCCAGTGAGATAGGAGAGTACCTTAAGAAATTCGGTATAGCTCATGAATACAGGGTCGCATCGGCGCACAAAGCCCCGGAATTCGCTTTGGGCGTACTTGAAGAGTATGATTCCAAAGAAGAGGACGTCGTTTACATCGCGGTCGCCGGAAGATCTAATGCACTGTGTGGTGTCATCGACGGAAACACGGAAAATCCAGTTATCACTTGTCCGCCTTCCTCCAGCACATTCGCGGGCAAGGACATCTATTCTTCACTCAGGATGCCGTCTGGTGTTGCTCCTATGGTGGTACTAGAACCCAAAAATGCCGCATTAGCGGCGGCGAAGATATTGGGATTGAAAAGTGAAGACATAAAGAGTAGGGTCAGGGGATATCAAAAAGACCTAAATGAGAGTATAAAAAGGGATGATGAAAAGATATCCGGGCGGATCGAATAGAAATAATTTTTATCTGCTTTGTATCGCCTTTATCTCCTTCCTCTCCAGTGATAGTTAGGGGTGTCTTCGGTTATCTCCACGTTGTGGTGATAGCTCTCTTGTTTTCCACCTTCTGATATCCTGTATATCTCGGCTTCACGCATCTCTTCTATGGTCCTAGCTCCAAGATGACCCATGCTTGACCGTATGCCTCCAACCAGCTGGTGGAGTACCTCGGAGACGGTGCCTTTGTAGGGCACCAGACCTTCAACGCCTTCAGGCACATATTCCTCCCTTTTTTCAAAATCTTGACCATACCTATTTTTCTCTCGTTTTTCTAAAGCTGAGATAGATGCCATGCCTCGGTATTCCTTGTATTTCCTTCCTCCACGGAAGACGACTCGGCCAGGAGATTCTTCAGTACCGGCTAACATATTTCCTAGCATAACACAATCTGCGCCGCAGGCTAGGGCTTTGGCGGCGTCTCCGCTGTATCTTATACCTCCATCAGCCACCACCGAGACACCGTTTTCTTGGGAAGCCTCATAGACCGCCTGTATGGCAGTGACCTGTGGAACACCGATACCCGAAACTATTCTGGTAGTACAAATGGATCCCGGGCCTATACCCACACGAAGTGAATCCACACCTATATCTATCAGTGCTTCCGCCCCTTCGGTGGTTGCTACATTCCCCGCCATTACGTCTATATCAAAACTTTCCACAATATCTTTCGTTGCGTTGATAACGAATTCAGAATTGCCGTGGGCGGTGTCCACCACTATAAGATCAACTCCTGCTTTGACCAGTTCTTCGACCCTCTCGAACTCATCTGGGCCCACTGCGGAACCAACCATGAGTTGGCCGTTATCATCCATAGTCGCCTGAGGATGCTGCTTTTTCTTCTCGATATCCCTAACCGTGATCAAACCTTCCAATCTGCCTTCTTCGTTAACCAGAGGAAGTTTTTCTATCTTATTCTCGTTGAGTATCGATTTAGCCTCTTCCATACTTGTGTCCGATGCAGCAGTTATCAACTCATGAGTCATAACTTCGTCAACGTCTTTGTCTAATTCAGTTTCGAAACGAAGATCTCTTTTTGTAACTATGCCCAGAAGTTCGTTCCCCTTCACCACCGGCAGGCCGGATATATTTTTTTCATCCATGAGCTCTTTTGCCTTCCTGGCTTTGATTTCCGGAGATACCACGTAGGGATCACGGATGATCCAGTTTTCAGATCTTTTGACTTTTTTGACCATCTCTACCTGCTCTTCAATGTCTATATTCCGGTGGATAACGCCTAGACCTCCTTCTCTGGCCATGGCTATCGCCATCTTGTCATCCGTAACTTTGTCCATGGGAGAACTAATGACTGGAATCTTCATCTCTATACTCTCGGCCAACCTGGCTGACGTATCAACCTCATCCCTTTCTAATTCAGTCCTATTGGGGGCGAGGAGTACATCGTCAAAACTAAGACCTATCTCAAATTTCATGCTTATCGAGAATTTGAGTTACTATTTGGTTAATAAGACTTTTCTTTTTTCTGACCAATTTTTGACACCGGGAACTGCTTAAGTATCAAAAATTGCGAAAAAAGTAAAAGTGTGAAGTAGATACCGCACTATGGAAGAAAAGATCAGATGGGGCGAGATGAACCGCTGGGAGTTAGAGCAGAGAGCTAAACTGGTAAAAACCACCATACTCCCAATAGGTAGTTTGGAACAGCATGGTCCTCATCTTCCACTCGATACTGACAGTTTTGACGCGGAGTATATAGTCGAAGAAGCGGTAAAGCGTTTAGACTCTCCAAAACCAGTGATATTGCCCACAATACCATACGGAGTCAGTGATCATCACATGGGATTTCCTGGCACGGTTACCATCGATCCTAAAACACTTGAAGATATTATAATCAACATAGGTAGGTCCGTGATCCAGCACGGCTTCATAAAATTATTCATATTAACAGGTCACGGCGGCAACGAAGCTACGATCAAAACCGCCGCAAGAAGGTTGAAAAAAGAGACAGGAATGGACGTTTACATGGACTCTTTTGACCTTATGGACCCTGAAAAAAAAGAACTGATCGAGAGTGAAAACGACATGCACGCAGGAGAATTCGAAACTTCGTTGGTTCTAGCGGTCAGAGAAAAACTCGTTGACGAAAGGACAGTTCCCAAAAAGGAGATGAATTTTCCCGACTCAAAACTAGAATTCGAACACGAACCTGAATTTTCTTTCGCATGGAATACCCACGAGCTAACGCGAACCGGAGTTCTCGGAGACCCCACAAAGGCTAGCAAAGAAAAGGGAGAAAAATTATGGGATGCCGGTATAGAAAGGCTGAAAATGAGAATAAAAACAGTCATAGATCTCGAGCGAAATTAAACGAGGTATAACAAATGATCGAATCCATATTGATAGTCATCCTTTCCTTCATACCCGCCATGATCGCTAATTCTCTAGCCGTGGTTTTTGGAGGAGGTCCTCCGATAGATGGAGGGAAAAAGCTGAAAGGAAAAAGAATCCTCGGTGATGGGAAAACATGGAGAGGACTCTTCGGTGGAGGTTCTTCCGCCACCATGGTAGGCATCGTACTTTATTTCCTTTTAAGACCTTTTATTTCGTTATACCCTGACCTACCACTAGGTTTGATCCCTATTCTATCTCTCTCCTTCGGAGCCTTGTTAGGTGACATAGGAGGTAGTTTCATCAAGAGAAGGATGGGTAAAAAAAGAGGGGCAAAATCCCCTATCATCGACCAATACGATTTTGTCGTTGGATCTTTCATACTAACTTTTATCGTAAGTCACGGATGGTTCGCCGATACCTATTTTGACTTTCCAGGTATTTTAGGGACTATCGTTATAATGCTCGTATTACCCCTCCTACACCGAGGGGTTAATATAATCGGTTACAAACTAGGATTAAAAAAAGAACCTTGGTGAAAAGATGTTAAAAAATATGTTAGAAGATTGCGGAGCGATAAAGTATGGTGAGTTCACACTCACCTCTGGAAAAAAGAGCAGTTATTACGTGGATATAAAATTGGCCAGCACTGATCCCGCGGTATTAAAAGAGATAGCCACTGAGATGACATCTCTCGTCGAAGGAGAAAAGATAGCAGGTATGGAATTGGGTGCGGTTCCTCTCGCTACAGCCCTATCGTTAGAAACGGACTTACCTTTTCTGATGGTACGTAAAAAAAGCAAAGGTCACGGTACAGGAGGAAGGATCGAAGGAAAACTGGAAGAAGGCGAAATGGTTACAGTTGTTGAAGACGTTACCACAACTGGTGGCTCGTCTGTAGAAACCGTTGAAGTGTTGAGAGAAGCAGGGGCAAAGGTAAACAAAGTCTTGGTAGTGGTGGACAGAAAAGAGGGCGCGGAAGAAAAGTTAAAAGAGCTGGATGTAGAACTTGTTCCACTGATAACTGCGGACGAATTGGTAGATAGATAGTAAAGACGGTCAGGGAAATTCTTTCTTTCTAAAGAAGATAATTACTATCACTTATATCTCAACAAGGATATTCCTTATGTCTGAACAACAAGAGGCCAGCGGCGATTATTATGATGAAGACTACACCTAATATCATGAAGGACCGTCCTACTCCTGCAGCGTTACCAAACTCCATGAATTCGATCCATCCAGCACCGATACTCCTTATGTAGTGCCTGAAAGAGAATTCAGCTATCCTACCGGGCACGGAGCCGATGAAGGATTCCCATATGAAAGCGTAGAACAGTCCAAAGTAGATGGCCCTTTTAATGATAACACTCACCATTAAAAACAGCGCCGAGTAAACCACACAGCCGATAACAACCAGCAAAAGCATATCCCTGTACAGGTAGAGGGCGTCCATATCCATACCCTGCGGTATGAAGAAAGAAAGGAAGCCCGCCGTAAGTATGGCGCCCATGATCAGCATAAGGGCGAGTAGTAGAGATGAATAATAAGAGAGATATGCAGTGATCCTTTTCATGGGGGAAGCTATCACCAGAGTGATACTCTTGTCCTCTATCTCTTCACGTATCACCGAAGTACTGTATAGCATGACGAGTACCGGTAGAAAGAGTGTTAGGAACATTACATCCAACAATATAGTACCATCCTGTAGTCGCTCTACATCCTGAGTAGACGCGTAGGCCATGACACCGACCACGATGACAGCCACTGCAAGGGCTGCTACCACCCTCTTGTTCAGCAGTATCTTTTTGAACTTGTAGGATGCCAATGAAACGAAAGCGGTCATCTCACCGTCCATATTATCGCCCCACCAGGTATTTGAATACCGCCTGCAGATTGTCGTCCATGCTGTACATCTCCTCCAATTTTCCTCCGTCCTTCAGCACCATCTCTGGTACCTCGTCGAAGAACTGGTCAGGTTTTTTCACTTCTACCTTCAAACGATCTTTACCTCCGTCGAAACCCACCGATACCGTATAATCCCTTTCTAGTAGCCTCTTACCAAGCTCCACCATACCTTCACCCTTGATGATTATGTTATGTGGATGCTTGTCTATCAGGTTCCTTATCTGTGAGATGTGTCCCGAGGCTACCGCTCTTCCTTTGAAAACCAAAATTACATCGCTTGTCATGCGCTCCACTTCGAAGAGAACGTGAGAACTCACTATCACATGATGTCCCTTTTCTTCATGCAGACCCTTGATCACATCGATCAACGCCCTTCTTGCCTGGGGGTCTGCACCACTGAGCGGTTCATCCAGCAGTAAAAGATCCGGATCGTGTATTATAGCACCAGCGATCTTTATCCTCTGTCTCATGCCCTTGCTGTAACCGGCGATCTTCCTACCCAAAGCATAATCTATCCCAACAATCTCTGAAACCTCATGGACCCTTCCATCCAACCTTCTTCCCCGCATACCCTGGAGCCCACCGGTCAATCGTAAAAATTCACGCCCGGTGGCCTCGTCTGGAAGGTTATCGTAGTCGGGGCAAAAACCTATCTTCGATGATAATTCTGAGTTGAGCCACGGTCTCTGACCCATGACCAGTAACTCACCCTGGCTGGGCCTGATCATACCGATTATCATCTTGAAAAGCGTGCTCTTTCCGGCACCGTTCGGTCCAACTATACCGGTTATACCCGGTCTGATATCCACGCTGAACGAATTCAATCCTATGACTTCACCGTACCATTTTGATAGTTTATCGGCTCTGATCAGGTTCATTTACCCATCGCCCTCCTTTGGATCACGATGTAAGTTATCAATAGAGGCAGAAGAATATAGGTGAATAGAGCCACAAAAAATAGCGATGTATCGATGTTATGTGGTATATCGTAACCATAGATGAGATCGAAGGTATAATGTAACACGTTTATGGGACTCAGCAGCCTCCAATTAACGTTGAATTCCGAGAAGATTTCGGCGATCAGGGTGGGTGCAAAGAAAGCTACGAAGGTTCCCACACCGGCGTATGCTTTCCTTTTAGTCATGGATGACAACATCAATCCCATGACGGAAAAGAAGGATGTTGTCAGTAAGCCCGCTAAGGCGGTCAAACCCATCACTTTTAAGCTTGTCCAGTAATCAGATCCCGTCTGGGTGCTTATCACGGTTATGCAGAACACCATGGGCATGACAAAACAGAACATAGATATGACGGATATGCCACCCAACAATTTCGAGATCATGTAGAGGGGTGGTTTTATGGGGCGTGAAAAGTAAAGGATGAATGAGTTATCTTGGTAGTCTGAAGATATAAGGTCCGAAGTCACCACGGCGGCGAGTAATATGGAGAATATCAAGAACAATTCACCCCTCATATAGGGGTCTAGTGTTGGCAAACCGCGAACCATGATCTCGGCGGTCAATTTTTCCTGGGGAACGATGACAGCGTTGATGATAGGGATCAGATGCACTAGTATACTACCTATCAGCAGAAGGACTATCACCCCTTTAGATCTGACACTGGTATTGAATATCTTCTTGATCACGACAAATATACGGTGTGATATCCCACTCCTATTACCGTGCCACGGTGTGTATTCGATGGGGTCAATCCCCAAGGTATTCACCTCCTTCAAAGGTTTCTATGAACACATCTTCCAAAGACAAGATGTCGGGACGATAATACCTGATCTGTACACCTGAACCTCTCACCAGATCCAGTAGCTCATCGCTGTCATCTATACCTTTGACCACCAAGGTCGCCTGCTCCGATTCATCGATACGACTCTCCACATGATGATCCCTCTTCAGAGCTCTAACGAATCCATCTATCGAATCCTTGGAACCCCTGACTTTGATACGGTATCTTCCCTCTTCAGACTGTAGTAATTCTTTGATGTTACCTTGCCTCAGCAGTTTTCCTTCGTTGATTATCGCGGCATATCCACAGACCTGCTCAACTTCGTGTAGCAGGTGTGAAGAAACCAGTATAGTTTTCCCGAACATACCTATCTTTTCTATGAGATCGAGCATCTCCTCTCTACCCTCGGGATCCATGCCGTTGGTGGGTTCGTCCAGCATCAATATCTCCGGGTCGTGAACTATGGCTTGGGCGAGCTTGACCCTCTGTTTCATGCCTGTGGAGTAGGATGATATCTCCCTGTAACGTTCCTCTCCGACATCGACGAAGTCCAATACCTCGTGTGCCCTTTGTATAGCATCTATCGTGGACATACCCGATAAAGAGCCCATGTATGAAACCATTTCAAATGCGTTCATCCCGCCTTTGAGGCACTCGTTCTCAGGCATGAAGCCGATGATATCATGTATCTCTGATGGAGGTACTTCCGCGTTTATGACGTACGTTCCTCGCTGGGGTTCGGTCAAGCCGAGTAGTACCTTTATGAAAGTGGTTTTCCCTGCACCGTTGGGTCCTAATATACCAACTACACCTTCCGGTATATCGGCTGTGAAGGAGTCCAGTGCGATCACATCGCCATATCTGACCAGCAGATCTCGGGCCTGAATCTTGGGTGTACCACTCATATCCTTTTTAAAATATTGAAATAGTACTTAAATCTGTTCACCTCTCGAATCTAAAAAAGAAAGAAGGTTTTTACTACTCAACGATACGATCTAGAATTATTTTTGGTTCTCCCACATGCACCATGGATATTCAAACCTGATCATGTTTACGAGGTCAAAAGCTTTCTATCTCTTTCTCAAATATCTCTCCCAAATATTTCATCGGTACGCTTCCTGCGAACAGTATCGTATCATGGAAGAACTTTTCTGAGTAGTCGTCACCCATCTTTTGTTTGACATCCTTTTTCAGATCTTTGATCATCTCTTTACCCAATAGGTAACTCAGTTGATAGGCTGGATTCTGAGTATAGCGCTTCACTTCTTTTTCAGCGTCCCTTTCATCCATGCCAACTTTCTCCACTAAAAAACCCACCGCTTCGTCGAATGACATCTCACCCGTACTCAGCTTCACGTCAACTATGATCCTAACGGCCCTCCAAACAACGTCGTTGGTCTGTATAAGCCAAGCTTCAGGTGTATCGTCGAAGCCGTGGTCTTTCATCATCTCTTCACAGTAATGGGCCCAGCCCTCCACCGTCTCCACCGCATGGGAAAAGATACGGAAAATATCGTCATTTGTGATAGCGGATGCCAGTTGAAGGTGGTGTCCAGGATAACCCTCATGGACCGTGGTATTTCTCACGTCCCAGTATGAATAATTGTTCAATACTTTTTCATCAGTTGGTGGAGTAACAACATAGATACCTTTCTTTTTCTCATCGAATTTAGCGGGTGAGATGTAAGCGGCGAACGGGATGATGTTTCGCATATATTCGGGAGTTATCGTAACCTCTATCTCCTCATCATCCACAATTGTAGCTATGTCATTATCCACGACGAATTTTTTTGCATCTTCTAGGCCTTCTTCGTACCATCCCAAAGCTTCTTCAAAGTTCTCCGGTGTATGTGATCGGACTTTATCCAAAACTTCATCAACGTCTAGATCAGGGTCTATCTCTTCTGCATAATTCTTCATATCCTTTTCTGCCTTCTCCAATAGATCTTCTCCGATATGGAGTATCTCCTTAGAGGAGTACTCTAACTTCCTCTTTTCAAGAAGCTCGTCGAATTTTTCTTTACCTATCGTATAATCTTCTTTTGCCTTTCTTTTTTGACCTTCTAACCATTCGACGTAATCCTCTATGGCTGAATCGGCTTCATCTATTGCATGATTGAGTTCCGAAAGACTTTTCTCGTCAAAAGAATCATTTTCTTTAGCCATCATCTGAACAAGCTTGAATAACATGGGTAACTGCTCTGCGGATTCTATTGCCATATCGATCCAAAGATCTACAGGATCTTCCAACTTCGATCTTTCTTCCTCCAATGCTGTTGGAATATCCTCGATCCTTCCTTTTATGCTTTTCAGCCTTTCTCCTAAAGGTGCAAATTCTCTTTTTAGTAAGGGAAAGATCGATGAACCGATGATGTTCGGTGCGAAGGGAGCTTGTTCCCACAATCTAAGTTCTTTCATGGAGAAAAGTTGTAGTTCAAATATATGGATACCCAATTTTTTAGCGAGTCTATTCTCTTCTGTCAATTCATCTCCATCGAAATCTTCCAATCGTTGTAACCATCCTTCCACCATCTCCTCGTCTTTCAGATGTTTTTCTTTCGTTAAAGTAGGTAGCTGATCATCGTAGTCATGTATCCCAAAATGAGTAGCCATGGCCGGATTCCTTTCGATTAACGTATCGAAAACCTTTTTTTCGAATTCCTTGAACTCTTTGTTGATATCTTCCATATTATTTCACAACCTCTTACGCCTGCTTAGTGTTTTAGCAAGGATTGCGAAGAGTTTACTGTTATTTAACAACTTTTCTTTGTTCCTAAGTTACAAGCACATCCGGAAAAACTTAAATTACAACCTTTACAATACCCCTAAAGAAGGGTCATGAAAAGAACCAAGAAAATCAAAAGGCTGAGAGAACTAGCACATATCCTTCGGGAGCATGGATTCATTGATTTTATAAGAGAGATGGGGTTGATGAGCTTCATCTCTAAGGAGAAGATGAGTACTGAAATCGGAAAGAAGATGGAAGAGATAGAGGCCTCCGAGTTACGATCACTATTTGAGGACCTGGGACCAGCTTTTATAAAACTCGGTCAGTTCTTGGGAAACCGACCCGATATTTTACCTCCTCATTTTGCAAAAGAACTCCAAAAACTTCACGATGAGGCCGCACCGTTTCCCCCTGAAAAAGCTAAAGAGATCATCGAAGAGGAATTAGGGGAAAGGATCGTAGATATATTCGATGAATTTTACAACGAACCCCTTGCATCGGCATCCATAGGGCAAGTACATGAAGGGAAACTCAAAAACGGAGAGGATGTGGTGATCAAGGTTCAACGCCCTGATATAGAAGATAATGTAAAGGCGGACCTAGAACTCATAGAGAGATTCACCAAGATGCTGGAAGACCTGTACCCTGAAAGTGAACTGTACCAGCCCCACAATGTAACAAAAGAGTTCAAGAAGATGCTAGAAAAGGAACTAGATTACACCGAAGAAGCCCGAAACGCTCAACGCTTTCAAAATGCATTCGCCGATGACGATACTATTCATATCCCCAAAGTCCACTGGGAATACCTTACTAAAAGGGTCTTGATACTGGAAAACGTTGAAGGTGAGAGTATGCGGACCCTTATGGACGCAGATTATCCTCATCAATTTAAAAAAGATATGGCAGAAAAATTAGCTCGAAATATGATGAGACAATTTTTTATCCATGGTATATTCCATGCCGATCCCTCTCCAGGCAATATACATTTTAGAGAAGAAGAGGATGGGGCTGTGTTAGTCTTGTTAGATTTTGGAGCGATCGGTATGTTTACCGATGAGATGAGAAATAAGCTCATCGATATATTCATAGCTATGGTTGAAAACAACATAGAGGATGTAAAAAACATACTATTAGATCTTGGAGACATACATGGAGACTATGACGAAGACCAACTGGTTTGGGACCTTGAAAACGTTTTACACCTTTATAGGAATAAACCGGACCTCATGCTGAAAGAGGGGCTAGAAAATGAGATAATGGATATCGCAAGAACACATAACATTTCTTTGCCAGTAGACTTTCTTTTGATGGAAAGGGCTTTGATGGAGATAGAAGGAATATGTACGACCCTTGATGAAGATTTTGATTTTTTCAAGGCCTCGATACCCGTGGTTGAAGAAGTTTTAAAAGAAAGATATAGCCCAAAAAAACAGATGATCGAAGCTTTTCACTCGGTCAAAAACTATAAAGAATTTTTGACGAATTTTCCAGAAAGAGCAAGTAGTGTTCTTGACAACCTCGAAAAAGGTGAACTCAAGATTGAAATCGAGCACGTGGGCCTGAAGGAGATGGAACAACGTCTAGACACCGTCACAAATAGACTGAGTTTTACCATAATAGCTGCGGCAATAATTATGGGTTCCGCACTGATAGTGCTTTCAGGAGAAGAAGGTATGTTCGGACCTTATATTTTTTTAGTATCCGTATTCATAGGAATATGGCTTCTTTATACCATAGTTAAAAGAGGCGAATACTGACCTTTTCTTTTCACGGAAATACTTCGTCCACCTCTCTTTCTAACTGTTCCATCTGAGACTTACTAAACGCATCTGGACTCACTGTTATTATGAGGATAGAGCCTCCCACGGCGACTTGATCTTTTAAGGATTGTATGAGATGAAGAACAGTCATAAAGTTGTTGTTATTAACAAGGTATTCAAACCCATTCAATAGTATGATGCCTCCGCCATGAGTTATGAAAGACTCTAATTTAAAGCTCAGTTTTTCAAGATCTTTGGGCTTCACAGCTCCTCTCTCCCCTATATTAGATAACCAGATCATGGAAATGTCAGATTTTCCTTTGTCATGGGATGAGAGGTTAGGGTCATCCTCTGAAAATAGATCGTGCAGATCGTATTTTTTCTTGGCTTTTTCAGGATACTCTCTAGTAACACATACCCCTAAATCGGTTCTACTTACCAGCTTTTTAAATACCGTATAGGCCCTTGAGAGGTCCTTTAATTTTAATAGATTAGTTGATCCTTCATAAAATTTATCTATATTGAAATCTGTTTTCTTACTTTTATCATTCAAACCAGTTGAAACTGAAGTAACATCAGTTTCTACAACATCTTTAGCCCTAATATTAGTTGTTGAGTGAACAGGTTCTCTTTTAGTTTGAACTCTTTTACTTTCGGTAGCTTTCGATACCTCCTTTTTCTCCACTTTGCCAACGGTTGTGGATATCATCTCCTTTTCTTCACCGATCTCTTCCATAACATGGATAAATTCTTTCATATACTCCAGTGCTTCGACGAAATTCTTCTTCTTTATCATAAGATTGGCCTGTTTTAAATAACTGACAGGTTTTGAAATATTTTCACCTTTTTTCTTTGCAGTTTCTAAATCTCTCATCCCCTTTTTCATTATGACCTGGAGTTTTCTCGGTATATTCCCCATCATATTATTCTTTGCATCTTTTAGATTTTTCTTACTCTTTCTCACTTCACCCATCCTATGTTGCTCTTTGGCTTTTTCTATCAATTCATTTTCTTCGCTACAATCGATGCCAATACTTTCCGACAGTTCCTTGATTTTTATTATCTCATCTACATCCATGGCTCCGACTTTTAATTCGGATTCTTTAGTTTCACTTTCGCATCTTTTGATCAATCTATGAGTTTCTTTAAAATTTCCTTCTTCTTTAGCATTTTTCGCTTTTTGTATGCACTCAGTTATAGTCTCTCTCTTTTTGTCATCGAAGATGGTCTCTTTTTTCTCTTCAAGTTTAGAGAGTTGTTTATCGATCTCAGTCTCTAATATCTCAGAGGACCTCTCTTTAGCTATTTCTAATTCATCCAATGCTTGATTAACATTTCCATCTCTTGAGAGCTCGAGAGAAGTTGAGATGCTCCTTCTTATCTCTTTAAGAGATATATCAAATTGCTTTGCGTTTTCTAAAATCTCGCTCAGGTCTTGAATCGATCGGTTGATGCTCTTTTTTATTTCGCCTTTTTCTTCTCTTTCTCTTTTCGTAGCCTCTTGGATCGCTTTACTCAAGATGGAAAAGGCTTTTTTGGTTTCTCCTTTTTTCATCCTACCTTTAGATTTTTCTATCTTTTCTTCTAAAGGTTGTACGTTCATATCTATTCTATTCAATGCCTTGATCTTTTCTTTCAACTCATCCAATTTTTCAGCGAAGTCAGCGAGTTCTTGTCCAAATTTTAAAGCTTCCTGAACTTTATCCATCGCTTCTGTATATTGAAACGAATCAGCTAGTGTTTCACATTCTTTTATCAATTTTTGAAAGTGCTCGTTAGGAATCCCTGTTTCATCAATATCTGATAATACTAAATTCACTTCTTCCATAGCTCTCTGAAAATCCTTCTCTATATCATCTTCTATATGTTCTTCCTCAGGCTCCTCTTCAAAGGTCACACCACAATTTGGACAGTCAAGGGCTTCCTCGTTAACCTCTCGCTCACACACAGGACATTCAAATAGTAAAACATCTTCTCCAGAATCACCGACTCCTCCCTCCGATCCTTCATCAATATCTAAATCCAATTCCAATTCTTTCATAAGATCGTCTATCGATTCTTCAGATGAGCCTCCTACCGATCCCCTATCCTCTTCAGGATCATCTAGTGATTCCTGTCCCGAGTCTTCCAAGGATTCAAGATCGCTTTCCACTTCTTCCATGGAGTCTTCCTGGGATTCATCAGCCAACCCAAGATCCATCTCTAGTTCTTCTATCGACTCATCCAATGATTCATCATCCAATCCTAAATCATCTTCTAGTTCTTCTATCGACTCACCTGATGATTCTTCATCCAACCCAAGATCCATCTCTAGTTCTTCTATCGACTCGTCCAATGATTCATCATCCAATCCTAATTCTAGATCAAAATCCTCCGATGACTCGTCCTTCTTTGATCGGTCTTGTTCTTGTTTGTCTTCCTTTCCTTCAAGGTCCCCAAGGACCAAGTCTAAGTCGTCATCGGATTCTTTTGTGTCCTCTCCCATCTCTATGATATCTCTATCCAAACTGCATATTGGACATTCATCAGCCCCTTGCGGTATCGTTGAATCACAAACGGGACATCGGATTTCTGGTTTCTCTGACAGGGTTTTACACCTCTAACAAATCGATTATAGGTAAAAAGACATTATATACCTTTCCATCACCCTCTGAAGTTTCATTCAGAAAAATATGTGATCATAGTGTAAGTTAAAACTTTTAAGACTGAGGTTCGAGCCTCCGAAAAAGTACAAAGGGTAGTGTCTTTCTCCATAGTTACTGGCTTATCATTCAGAAATATACCAAGACTATAAATATAACTCAAAGCCACTCTATATTCGATGACCCGACTTTGTACTACTTAAGGGTCCTTGACTATAACGTTAAATTCCTACGGTCTTAGGAAAGTGACCTTTCCTAAAAGAAGCAGTGGAAGTAAAAAAAGGTGTAAATATGAAATATAGAAAATTTGGAGATCTGGAATGGAAATCTTCAGCATTAGGTTTTGGAGTCATGAGGATGCCGTATAGTGGGGACAATAGAGGAAACATCAAAGAAGAAGAATCCATCGAGATGATCAGATATGCGGTAAACAAGGGTGTGAATTATATAGACACCGCATGGCCCTATCATGATGGAAAAAGTGAAGAACTCGTAGGCAAGGCATTGAAAGAGGGATACAGAAAAAAAGTGAAGATCGCCACTAAGCTTCCCTCATGGGATATAAAAAAGTCAGACGATCCAGATAAATTTTTGGACCAACAGCTGGAAAGGCTAGATGTGGATACTATCGATTTTTACCTTCTCCACGGGCTAAACAAAAAGCATTGGAATAATTATAGATCATTGGGTATGGACATATTCGAGTGGATGATCGAAAAAAAGGACGAAGAGAAGATCGATCATCTCGGTTTTTCGTTTCACGACGACTTAGATACGTTCAAAGAGATAGTAGACGCATACCAATGGGACTTCTGTCAGATACAGTACAACTACTTAGACCAGATGTTTCAGGCCGGAAAAAATGGTTTGGAATATGCAGCGTCCAAAAATCTAGGCATCGTCATAATGGAACCCTTGAGAGGGGGCATATTAGCAAAAGAACCACCCGCACCCATAAAAAAGATATGTGCTAGATGGGATAAAGATTGGAACCCAGTTGAATGGGCATTAAAATGGTTGTGGGACCAACCAGAGGTCTCCGTGGTGTTAAGCGGAATGAGTACGTTGGAGCAGGTAAAAGAAAACGTGAAGTATGCATCTGAATCAGAACCGAACATCCTTTCTCAGGAAGATATAAGGTTCATCGAAAAAATTTCCTCCGCATATAAAAAGCTTTCACCGGTTCAATGTACTGGGTGTGATTACTGCACTCCATGTCCTAACGATGTTTCTATACCTAGAAACTTCCGTATGTACAACCAGTCTATAATCTATGAAAGATATGAAAAGTACAAAAAGATTTGGGATGAAAAGATGAAGAGCGAACATAAAGCCACTAATTGCATACAGTGTGGAACATGTGAGGAATCATGTCCACAAGATCTAAAAATAATGAATTTGTTACAAGAAGTAGCAAAATATTTTGATCGATGCGATAAACTTAATTAACCACTCTGTATCATAGAATATTGATGAGAAAATCTATCTCGATCACCATAGTTATCCTATTGACGGTTTCGATATTAGGATGTCTGAACGGACCAAGTCCACCCGGTGTAGATAGACCTAGTATAGCAGTTGATTACAATGAAGAAACAGATGAAAGCATCATATACATCAGAGGTGTAGAATTGACGAGATTTGATAATATAACTCTGTATCTAGATGAAAAAGAAATTACGAGATATAACGCTTTCAGTTTAGAAGAACGTACGAATAGGTCTGAGTTTTATATAGACGTGTATGCATCCCGCGATGATAAGGTGTACAACTACAATGCCTCGTTTGAGGTTAGACCGGAAATAGAGGATGAAAAAAACGACGAACCTATAATTTTCAAGGTGACATATTATGATGGTGAACAAGAATACAAGAGGGAAAATGATCTACCGTTTAGTGCTTCATTAGACCTATGGGAGGAAGATCAAAAATGAAACGAATACCTACATCCTTGATCATCATCAGCATTTTTATACTCCTCATAGGAGGCATAGGATTGGCGATGCTTTTAGGATGGATACAGTTCGAAGATATAATTCACAATTTCATTTCATTTGTTTTCATAATGGTTTTGATAGCTTTTCTTGCAATAATAGGGGCCATTTTCATAGGTATGTTCATATCACACCGTATATTTTCTGCTAGCGGTTTCACCACATTCGAAGAGGAGATGCTGCAGATGAGAAAAGACGTCAAAGAAATAAAAGAGCAGTTGGAGAAAATAGAAGAAAAAAGAAATTCAAACTAAGGACTCGGGACAAATCTTTCTCCTAGAACAGTTGGCACATTTACCCTTCCGATTATGATGCCTATGAACATCCTTGTTATCTAGGTGCTCTCTCATCTCGTCTAACTTCTCTATGAGTAAATTTTTCAAAGATTCGTCATAGTCAATGTCGAACTCAGTTTCACCATAGCGAATCAAACCATAAGGTGGTTTTTTTCCCAAGTCTTCTTCCACCAAAAGACAGTAAGCAGCAATCTGTAGTATGTGAGAGAAAAAAGGACCTTTGGGGACCCTACCTGTCTTTACTTCGACTGGGATCAAGTCTCCATCCATTTCCAATATATAATCAGGTCTGCCTCTTATCCCGTATCTCTCGGATTTCAGGAGTCTACTATCGTCTTCAAGCGTATCTACATACTCTATGTCTCCCTCTTCCACTTTGAGGTCTTCTCGGGTAGCCATAGTTTCAGATTGTAATGAGAGAGAATGTTTTAGCCAGTAGCTAGCACCTATCAACCAGGAAAGGGAAATGATTTGAGTTATCCATGCTAATAAATTGTCCCCTTCGCGAAGAGAAAGACTGAATCCGGTGAAGATGGTCGCAACCATAGCAAAAATTAGGATAGTCCTTTCAATCCTAGTTTTTTCTATATCCATCCTCGAGGACTCACTTATAAATAGAAAAGAGGTTGCTACCAGAAGCCAGACAAGGGACAATACTTTGAATATCTCGCTGAAGGTAGAATCAGGATATAAAAAAGTTAGTCCTAAGACAGATACCACGGTCGCGGAGATAGCTAGCACCAATATGATATTTTCAATGATCTTCAGTTTTTTTTCTTTGATCTGAATATCTTTTAGAGCCCCCCCGATCTTCTCATGCTTTTTTTCTCCCTTTTCTAAATTTTTATCTTTAGGTTCTTCATCCTTATCCCTACTGAGCCACCAACTCAAAGGACAGTAACCATATTTTTCTATACTACTCGCCGAGATGTATTTTTTATCCATGTATATACCTATTTGTGTTTGAGAAGCTAAATATTTTTGGGTCTTTTAAAACATCTCTTTCCGCTCCGATGGAGAAAAAATGCCTTTCTCTGTTATATATCCTGTGATATACTTAGCAGGTGTAACATCGAATGCAGGATTTTTTACTGGTGACCTCTTTGGAGTTATGAGTGAACCGTTGATCATTCTAACTTCGTCATCATCCCTACTCTCTATGGGAATATCGTTACCTTTTTCCATAAGCTCGTCATAAGTGGTGACCGGGGCCGCAACATAAAAAGGTATGTCGTTTTCTTTTGCAACCACCGCTTTTTCATAGGTCCCTATCTTATTAGCTATATCCCCATTGGACACTATCCTATCGGTTCCAACGATGACAATATCTATATCTCCTCTCTGCATGTAATACCCTGAAGCATTATCAACGATGACAGAGTGGGAGATGTCTTCGTTGTACAGCTCCCAAGCGGTCAATCTAGCCCCTTGGAGTCTAGGTCTTGTCTCGTCCACGTAAACATGTATGTCTTTTCCATCCCGAGCTGAAGCCCTTATCGGAGCTAAAGCAGTTCCGTGGTCCACTGTAGCTAATGCCCCTGCATTGCAGTGAGTAAGGATGTCATATCCATCTTCTATCAATTTAGCACCATTTTCTCCTATCTTTCGACACTTCTCCACTACGGATGAAGCATATTCTTCAGCAGCTTCTTTAGGTCTAGTTATGTTATCTAACATATAGTCCACCGCATGGAAAAGATCATAGGCTGTAGGCCTTGCCGATCTGATTATTTCTGCCGCTTTACGTGTGTCTTCATCCATGATAATAGCCTGGGCCATACCGTAGGCGGCAGTCACGCCTATGGTAGGAGCTCCTCTGACCACCATATTCTTGATGGCCGAATGTATATCCTTAAAATCTTCTGCAATAAAGAACTTCAATTCACTGGGCAGATATCGTTGATCTATCATGTTCACTTTTTTTTCATCCATCCACACAGCTTTCAATTCTTTTACACTATCATCCATCTTGATTTTCATTTTTTTAACCTCGCTGAATTATACGCATCCCAAAGTTTAGGGACTGTTTTCATATGTTTTATCTTATGGGGTTTGACCCATTGAATCTTCTCCGTGGTCGACTTTTTTGATTCTTTCTTCCTCTTTGGTAAGGCGCATTATACCAAAACAAAAAGTGCCGCAGGCCGGACTTGAACCGGCGACATCCACGTCTTCAGCGTGGCACTCTCCCAACTGAGTTACTGCGGCTTAGAAAAGAGTAAGGTCTAATCGAATTTTAACTTTACGCCTCAAAATGGTTAAGTATCACTATTACTTTGTCTAATACCATGTTTACAGACTTCACCCGCGAAGAGATAAACAGTGAAAATGTTATCGAACTGGTTTATGATCTTACAGACCTGGATAGAGAAATACTTTTACTACTTTCTGAGAACGAAGAACTGACTTCGTCGGAGATAGCAGAGGAAGTTGATAAAAATCAAAGCACGGCTTACCGATCCTTAGAAAAACTATTCGAATACGGCCTGATATACAAGGAAAAACAGACTATTAGAAATGGAGGATATTACTTTCAATATTCACTGCGACCTATTGACAAGATAAAAGAGGAAACTCTACAATACATCGAAAAACTATATGATGAGACGCAAAAAGCTATAAAAGGAATGGAGCGCGATGACCTTTATAGCTAAAGACACAACTATTAATGAATATTTTAGGGTGTAGAAAAAATCGAGATTACAATTTTCCTGAGCATTGTTGAGATAAGAGAAAGAAAATTTGTCCGAAAAGTCCTCATTCCTTTCGATATTCATGAACAGATAATTATGAG
>PUNG01000076.1 GCA_003551675.1 Thermoplasmata archaeon | reverse complement strand
ATCTCTGATCAACACAATCTCAGTCTCAATATCATTTTCTGTTTCTACTGCAGAAAAAGCAACACCTGCGGATAGAACAGAGCCAAGCAAAACCACCGTTGCCACCAACGCAAAAATATATTTGATCAAAGCCATGCTAGCTTTACCATAAGTGCTTTATTTAAAACTTCGGGATGATGATTTTTTTTATGGCGCAGTAATTTATCTGTTAGTGTCTTCTACATCTCCTGTGTCTTCTACTTCTCCTGTATCTTCTACTTCTCCTGTATCTTCTACGTCTCCTGTGTCTTCTACGTCTCCTGTATCTTCTACGTCTCCTGTATCTTCTACGTCTCCTGTATCTTTTACGTCTCCTGTATCTTCTACGTCTCCTGTATCTTCAGTCACGTCCTCCTTTTCATCTTCCTTTCTCAAAAAGATCAACAACACGACAAACAGGGCCACCACCAAAAAGAGTATCCACAACCACCAGTTGGATCGCCCCTCCTCGGTCTCTTCGATGGTTATCCCGACTTCGTCTATGTTGAATATATCTCCTTCGCCCATGCTTTTAACGATGATATCGACTTCTCCAGCCTGTCCTTCTTCCGTTCTCCAAGTGAATTCGCCCTCGTATTTCTCTCCTGCCGTAAGAGTGATCTCTTCAGTATCTTTGGATCGATTTTCTCCCTCTAAACGAATCGAAAAAACTATCTCCTGGGTATGTTCCCTGTTACCTTTGTTCTCAGCTCTATACTCTACTGTTATTTCTTCTCCCTCTACAAATTTATCTCCAGCCGATGGTGATATTATTTCGATCTCGAAGTATGGTAGTCTTACAAAGTGGGCCGTCAGTGATCTATCTCCATCCATCACGATGGTTATCGTCTTTTCCTCTCGCTCTCCCTCAGGATGATCCCCGCTCCAATCACTGAATTCCCATCCACTCTCAGGAAATACACTGATATCTATCTCTTCACCGTGCTGGTAAGTGTGCGTGCCCACTCCGGGATCGGTGAATCCCTCGCCCTCGACCTCGATCTCCAATTCATATTCTATCGGCAAAAAGTGTGCTTCGATAGTTTTGTTTTGGTCCATCACCAATGTTATCACATCATCTGAACTATCGTGATCTCCTGTCCACTCGTGAAAGTACCAATTTTCATCCGGTAACGCCGTTAGTTCAACTTCAGTACCCTCTTCGTAGTGATCTTGCTCCGGCTCTACAACGACTTCTCCCTCACCTTGGACCTCGATGCTAAGCCGGTATTCATATATCGATTCGAATACGGTCACCATCGCCGAAGCGTGATCATCTTCACTCACTATCTCTATCTCATGTTCTCCTATGTTACCCTCCTCCGCCTGCCACATAAATTCGCCCTCGTATCCTTCGCTAGATCCAAGCGTTACTTCTTCAGTACTTTCCAGCTCTCCGTTGACTGTGATCTCTATATCCTGGGTATCCTCAGCTTCGCCTGTGTTAGTTATGGTGTATTCAACTAAAACCTCATCACCCTCTATCACTTCTTCTTGGAACCCCACGATCTGTACCTCAAAGTTAGAGATGGTAGAGAATTTTAAAAGAGCTCCTTCTTCTTCCTGACCGTCCCATGTCACAACTGCTTTGAACTCGTAGATATTACCTTTTTCTAAGTCTTCTACCAACTCAGCAAACTCCTCTTCCTGGTCCATCATGATCTCCGATGTTTCGTTCCAGTCTCCCGGTTCATCCCTATCCTCACTTTTCATACGATATCTAAAAAGCACTTCGACACTTTCTTCAAGACCCATATAAGTCAATTCACCGTGAAGTTTAGCTGATCCGCATGTGACTTCACTCGCACCTATGGTGTCAACAGCAGGGCGGTTATACACCGAAAATCCCTCACTCATATTTTCCACACTCACCTGGTATGAACCCGCCTCATCTGTACTGTAAACCATAGAGGCCGTTTGTATCTCACCCACGTCGAGTTCCACAGAAGAAGCTCCAGCAAACTCCTCTTCCACATAAAACTCAGCAGTGTATATCCCTAACTCGTTACCTGTATTCTCTACATCCACTTTGAATTCGATTTCATCCCCTATGTAGGCTTCTTCCGGCTCCACCCTTAGATCATCCAGTTCAAAATCTATCTGTGGTGTTTCAAGTATGGCCTCGGTTACGCTGTTTAACCTGGGAGGTGACACGGCACCGTTTAAAAACAAGACCTGTTTAGTCCAAAGGTACTTTGCTTCCAGGTCATCAACTTCGTCTAGAGCAGGGATAGACTTTCCATCCTCAGCTTTAGTCCACTCGTCTTCTCCGGGTGTTTCACCTTCCGTTATGGCAGTATAAACATATATTTCTGAAGGACCAGGAGTGATGGCATCCCATGTTATCAAACTGTCTTCGATCCTATCCAAACTCTCTAAACTCATAGGCGTCGAGATCCTTGTGCCTTCTTCGATGCTTAGATTCGAAAGATGGGTGTGTATCCTTCCATGATCCCCATCACGAAACGGATCGTGTTCTCCATGGTTATGATTAGTATTGCCGCCCGAACCGGTATGAGTTCCAACACCTGCGTCTATCAACTCTATGAGATAGTCCTGGTTGTAATCGTATCCACCGGGTTCTCCTGCCCAAGCCATGTATTCCCCGTCATGGTCTATATCAGCACCTCCTCCGTCTCCTCCTGTGCCGTTTCCCGTTCTGGGTGTTGCTCCCTCTTCAGCGGTCTCTGCGTCGTCGCCGTGTCCCCAATCGGAATCATCGTAGATGTCACCACCTTGACCTCCTGCACCGCCGCCGCCACCACCTATGGACCTATCACTGACACCTATCATGGTAATGTCTTCAGTTTCTCCTCCTCCTCCGCCGGCATCGGCTGCGGCTAACCATACTTCCGTGCCGTTCTCTTTTACTCCTACGATCTCCGTGGAACCTCCGCCGGCCCCTGCATGGGGAGAACCATAAGTATAACTATCCTCTAAAGTATCTCCTCCTTTAGAGGCGCCCCATCCTCCTTCGTTGATCGTGGTTGACGAACCATCTCCTGTTTGGCCGCCTTCTCCTACGTATATATGCAATTCTTCGAACTCGGAAACATCGAACACGCCTTCGAGCAGACCTCCATCACCACCGATACCACCGGTCCAGTCTCCTCCGTGAACGGCTCCTCCACCACCCGCACCTAACATCTCAACTTTCATATGAGTATGGTCCGCCACTGAAAAAATTTCTTTCTCTCCGACGAATTCAAAGGTCTTTTCTTTCTCGACCATCTCCAATACTAGATCGTTATCTTCGATGTTTAGGCCGTCCATATCCTCATAAGTTTCCCACTCTTCCTCGACTTGTGTCGTCCTTGAGAGATCGGAGGGTACGAAGTTTAGGATCTCGCCTGTGACTTCACCTCCGTAATTTTCTATTACCGCTTTAAATTCGTACTTCTGAAGAGGATTTAAACCTGAAACCTCGTGAGAAAAAATTCGCGGACCCGTTTTTGATCCTAGAGGGATATCTGTCCATACGTCTTCGCCATATGCCCTATATCTGAAAAGAACTTCGACTTCTTCGCCTACGTTAGGCAATCTTCCTCTCAGTGTCGCTTCCGTCAAACCAACATCAACGGGCCTTTGTGTGTTAACCCAATTCATCACTCTGATGGTCACTTGTTTCGTACTGTCTTTATCTATATCGGTGTTAACGTAAAATATCTTTTCTTCACCTGTCTCTATTTCATCTACGATGGTTGCGTTTTCCACATAGTACTCGTAACCAGGGAGTGGAGACGGTACGGTGAATTCGATAAAAGCATCGTCAAAAGACTCGTACAAGTTGTTCTCCACGGTGGCAACGACTTCAGAATTAGTCCCATCGTTCTCTGGAGAAAAATCCACAGATATCTCTCCTAAAGGGATACCGGCTTTATCATCTCTTTCCCCGTCACCATCTAAATCATAAGTCAAAGATTCTATCTCATCTCCGTTTATACGGACTAAGCGGTATTCATTGACGGTCTTAACAAGATCCCCTGTGGTAATGTGTAGGGGTCTTTCTCCCTCCGTGGGGTCCCCCTCGATCTCTTCTCCATGGGCATCGTAAATATTTCGGTTCGAATGTATATGACCTGCAATAACAGCAGTTACATTGTAGTCAAAAAGGGCCTGGATGAATGCCTCTCTCACCTCATCGTCTACTATCTGATCGGGATAGATGGGGTGATGCATATGAACGAACTGCATCCTTTTGTCCTGATTTTCCCTCAACACCTCTTCCATCCATGTAACGTTCTCCATGGTCATCAAACCAGCGGTATTCCATGGGATGATACTTTCCCACGGGAATTCGGGTTTGCCTGAATTCTGCATGACGAAATGGTAATCGTCACCGTAGGTGAAAGTAAAATTCAAGTGGGGATTCACCCATTCCTGATAAGATTTTATGCTGGTTTCTGGAGCGGGTTCGGGATTGAGAGCTATATCCGTATAAGAGAAATCATGATTCCCGTGAACCACATATACGGGAACTTCCAACTCCTGCAGTAATTGATAGACCTTTTCGTCCTGGTGTTCCGGTGCTGGATTCTGTGCGGCCCAGAAAGCAGGTTCTTTATCGGAGATATCGCCTTCAAGAGTGACGAAATCGGGCCGTATCAAGTTCATCTCGTGAACAAATCGTCTGAATCTATTCACCGCAGCGGGTTCTCCGTCGTCGACGTAACCTATGTGAGTGTCGGGTGCGCTGACGAAGGTGAACTGGTCGGTTATCTCGTCCACCACGTTTACGGATTGGATGCTCGTTACATATTCTGTGCCGTCACTAACGTTCAAGTCGTATAATTCTTCTCTAGCATCTCCAGGGATCACAGCTGTCAAATACCAGTTGTTTTCACCGGGTCTATGCTCCGCCCTTTCGATACCGATTATATCCATGGAGTACTCTTCTAAATAATCATCCGAATATTCCTTGAACAACCATGCCTCCCAAGGAGTGTTTTCATCCGCGGTCGGATTCCTAACCCATATATCCATGGTTTTCTCTCTCTCCTGGATCTTTGGAACACTTATCAACGGTTTCATCACCCGTATCTCGTATCCTTCGTCTTCTTCAAACCCTTCGTTACGTTCAAGAGTTAGGTCGGATTCGAGAGAGAGCTCCGAAGGTCCAACGTATATCTCGGCCCCGATATGAACACCAAAAACTATCGCAAATGTTACCAAAAAGACTCCGATTCTTTTGATTCTCATAATGACACCTTTTTTGGTTTAGGTACAGTATAATAAGAGGAAACTCTTGCATATAAAAACATTTAGGTCTGAAGCTAGTATTGCTTGCATACAACATGAAAAATTTTATAGCGGAACGACAACATAAGGTCTTGATAAAATGACGCGGATGTTGATATGTTACTATTCAAAAAGTGGAACAACGGAAGATATGGCTGAAAGTATCCTCCAAGGTGCGGAAAACAGCGAAGCTAGGGTGGATGTGGAGATGAGAAAAGTGGAAAATTTAGACGTAAAAGATCTCTTAGGATATCATGGGATCATCCTGGGGTCGCCGACATATTACGGTCTTCCTTGTGCGGAGATAAAAAAACTTTTAGATGAAAGCGTGATGATACATGGAAAGCTAGACGGGGTCGTCGGCGGAGCATTCACATCTAGCGCCAATCCTGCCGGAGGGAACGAGACCACCATAATAGCTCTTTTAGAAGCTCTGCTGATACATGGGATGATCGTTAAAGGATCACCATCGGGAGACCACTACGGCCCCGTTGTTGTGGGAGATCCTGATGAAAAGGAACTTGAACAGTGTAGGGAGTATGGAAAGATCATGGCGAATTTCACCGATGAGATAGCCGGTTCGGAGGATTGAGCATGGAATTCAAAAAAGTAGCTGAAAAAAGAAGAAGCGTGCGTTCCTTTAAAGACAAAGATATCCCTAAAAAAGATATCAAAGAGATCATAGAGATCGGGCACATGGCACCTTCCGCAGGTAATAGGCAGGCTAGGGATTTCATCGTGATAAAAGACGAAAAAAAGAAAAAAGGATTGGCCAAAAGTGCTTACGGACAGTCGTTTATAGCCGAAGTACCTTGGGTTATAGTGGTCTGTGCTAACGAAGAAAGATCAGCGGAGAGATATGGAGATAGAGGTCGAAAATTATATTCCATACAGGATGCAACCGCCGCAGTACAAAACATGCTTCTAGCCGTAGTAGACAAAGGCTACGGTACGGTATGGGTAGGGGCCTTTGAAGAAGAAAAGGTTACAGAGCAGTTAGATATACCTGAAGGAGTGAGACCCGTGGCATTATTACCCATAGGGTATCCCGCTGAGGACCCCGGTATGCCGAGTAAGATGAACGCTGAAGAATTGACACATAGAGGGGGTTGGTAGTTTGAAAAAGGATACATTGGATGCTCATGTTCACCTAGGCCCTTCTGATGAATGGTTGCCTTATGTAGAACCATCTATCGAGACGAAAAGTGTGATAAACAGTATGGAACGGCACGATATAAAAAAGGCTATAGTTTTTCCAAATCCATGCGTAGGTGACAAGTACCCTGAGATGAACGATCACATCGCCGAAGCTGTAGATGAATATCCCGAAAAATTGATAGGTTTCGGCAGAGTAGACCCTAGAAGAGGTGAAGAAGCTTTAAAAGAGGTCGAGCGGTGTGTGAAGTTGGGTTTAAGGGGCATAAAACTTCATCCCTTCGTGGAAACTTTCCGACCCGACCATCCTAATTTTGAAATATTGTTCGACACGATATATGAAAAAGATCTTCTCTTGTTACCACATACAGGCGATGGTTTTTCTTCACCTGGATTGTGGAAAAAGGTCCTGGAAGAGAGAAAAGACATGTGTATCATATTAGCGCATCTCAACGAAGGTTGTATCTCGGTTGCGGAAGGATACGAAAACGTTTTTGTAGATACCTCGGGAACTAGAGTTTATCTACTCGAATATGCTGTAGAAAAGATACCAAACAAGATAGTTTTCGGGTCTGACTATCCCTACCTAAATTATGAAGTTCAGAAAACGGTTATAGAGGCCGCCGATATCTCCGAAGAACAAAAAAGAAAGGTGTTCGTAGATAACCTGAAAAGCGTTTTGGAAAGATGATCATGGCCAAACTAGATCTTTACCTTTTAAGATACGGGGAGATAGGGACAAAGAGTCCTAGGGTCAGAAGCCACTTCGAAGATATATTGATGCAGAACATAGAAAGAATTTTTCTTTCCAAAAGTGAAGAGGTTATCACCGAAAAAAGAGGGCGTGGACGTATCTTCGCCTATACAAAGAAAGAAAATTCCTATCTTTTTTCTAGAGTATTCGGATTGGTCTCTTACAGTCTCGCGGAAGAGGTGAGTTCCGACCTAAAAGATATCGGAGAGAAAGGTAAAATTTTTGCAGATCAAATATCTGGTACCTTCGCCGTTAGAGCAAGACGTGTGGGAGAACACGATTACAACAGTCAAGATGTCGAAAGAGAGATAGGCTCGGTGATACTGAAAGAAGATCCTGATCTGACGGTTGATCTAGAAGATCCAGAGCATGAATTTCATGTAGAGATAAGACATTCGAACGCATATGTTTTCACCAAAATTTGTAAGGGGCCTGGTGGTCTTCCCTTGAACTCTCAGGGTAAAGTAGCGGCCTACGTGGAAAGTAAAAATGACTTCGTTGCAACATGGCTGATGATGAAAAGAGGTACAAGACCGTACGTCTACCATCCAGGTTCTAAGTGGATAAAAAAATTGGCCAGATGGGACCCAAACCTTAAAGAAAGAGAAGTGAAGAACTTTGAAGAATTTCTTTCTTTAGGATTTCCAAAAGAAGTTAAAGCCTTAGTGCTGGGGGAAACATTGGAAGACCATTCTAAAATCGAGATGAAAAATGTGGTCTTACGCCCCTTGATAGGTTTAGATGAAAAACGTATACAAACTATATTAGATCGTATCGAAAAATTAGAAAAAGATCAGATCGCACCAACATCTCGTAATGATCTTATCTCCTGCTCGGTGTAACCGGCCTTTTTTAAAACTTCTTCTGTGTGTTCTCCCTTACGTGGTGGAGGCCTTCTAAATTCATCGATATCTTCTTCGGTGAACCTTGCAGGGAACCCTACTTGTTCTATGATTTTTCCTCCAAAATCCAAAGAACCGATCAGGTCCCTCTCCCGAACATACCTGCCTTGAAGAACTTCTCCAAGATCTTTCACCGGCGAGAGCATGGCTTCCTTCTCTTTAGACAGTTCTTCCCACTCTTTGAAAGTTCTCTTTTTGAACTCTTCTTCCAGGATGCTCTTGATCCTTTTCCTTTCCTCTCCTTCAGAGAACTGCTTATCTTTCAATCCATCCCTGCCCACAAGTTCACAAAATCTTTGCCAGTATTTATTTTCGTAAGCCGCCAAACAGAAGTATCTCCCGTCTTTAGTTTCATATATGTCGTAGAACGGATACTTTCCCGTCAATTCTGTTTCCCCTGCTCGAGGTGTTTCATCCTTCAATAGAGGCTGTCCAGCTATACCCGAGGATAAAGAGATCAAGCAATCTAAGATGGATATATCGATGTATTCGCCTTTAGGATCATGAAGTTCTCTGTGGAGGAGTGCTCCCATGATAGATAAAGCGGAAAAAAGCCCTGCGACCATGACCAAAGGAAAACCAGGTATGGCAGGTTCACCATCTTTAGACCTCGTGAGATCGATGAATCCGGCTTCAGAAGTATAATTTAGATCGTGACCTCCTTTTCGGCTGAAACTCCCTGTCCGACCATACCCTGATAAGGAGCAGTATATCACGTCGGGATTGACCTTTTTTACCGAGGGATAATCCACTCCTAGTTTTTCCACGACACCAGGTCGAAACTGTTCAAAAACTACGTCAGCATCTTCAGCGAGTTTCAAGAATATCTCTCTACCCTCCTCATTTTTCAGATCCAACCCTACGGACTTTTTGTTCCTGTTCAACATCAAAAAGGGGGCTCCTTCACCTTCTATGAAGGGTTTCATCTTTCGGGAATGATCTCCTGTATAGGGATCTTCGATCTTTATCACTTCAGCCCCCATATCGGCCAAAAGCATGGTGGCGTAAGGCCCCGGTAGCAACCGGGTCATATCTAGTATTTTGATCCCTTCTAATTTCATCCTTCTCAAAAGTTTATATCATAAAGCCTTATTAAAGATTATCACCGCCAAAACTATCTACAAAATGTCATCTTCCATACAAAAAATTTAATATGATATGTTGTTAAGGGGTATTCACGGCGATGTTTTTCATACATGCCGTCGTAGCTTAAAGGCAGAGCACTCGGCTGTTAACCGAGCGGTTGGCGGTTCGAATCCGCCCGACGGCGTGCCCTTCTTTATTTAAAGGCGGTTCGAAGCCGTTGCATTTATCAGTATTCTACTATTCGTCTTTGTTTAACATAGATTCTTCATCTGAGATTTTTAAGGTTCTCTCGTATATCTCAATAGCGTCTTTTAATCTCGCATCTTCTATTATTTTTTTAGCCTCAGAAGGTTTATAGTTATCAAGGTTATGAACGAATCTATTTCTAGCTTTTCTTATATGATTCATCACCTGATACATATCTTCGTCAATGGTCCCAAGAATTCTACCAAGCTGTAATTTATGAGAATGAGATATCTCTTCTACAAAACCAAAACCAGCACTTTTCTCATTCCCCTTGTTGATTTCTTTCAATTTATCCTTTATAGCTCTTTCATTAACCGTTTCAAAAAATACATTTAGTAGAATTATTACAACTTCTTTATTGTTGTTTTCATACGCATCTTTTATTTGAGAACGGTGAACCCACTCAGGTTGAATTACTTCCACTAAAAGTTCTTGTATATTTTTAATAGGATCTATTCTTTTCAACACCTCATTAAATTCCATCAAGGGTGATATTAATGCTTTATTATATCCTAATATTTGTTCTTCAATATTTTTTATTTCTTCCTCTTTTTCCATATCTTCAGACTGGTCATTAGAATATAGTTTTTCTATATCAATATCATTTTCTATAGAATCTGAAGCATCAGAATCTGTTTCTTTATCCTCTTGTTTTTCATCCTCATCTTCACTCATCTTGTCACCTTAACATAGTTAGTAACTTTATCATTTATATACTTTCATTTTACATTCAACCTTCTCCCTCAATCATTTCATTTCTCAAAATAACAATACTTGCCATATCTAGATTTGTGTAGGCGCTTGTTAGTTTTTCTTTTTTTTCCTTCAATTCTTTATTTTACCTTCGGCACAGGAACTTCTTTTAAAGTTTTTGCGATTATCTCTTCTTCTTTTACGCCCTTTATCGCAGGTCCTGGTTTCAATACGAGTCTATGAGCCAAAGCTTCCTTTGTTATGAACTTCACATCGTCGGGTACCACGTAATCCCGCCCTCTCAAAGCGGCGTTGGCCATGGACAACTTCATAAGTGCAAGACTGCCTCTAGGACTAGACCCGACTTCAACGTCCTTGTGTCGCCTGGTCTTCTGCACTATATTAACAATGTACCTCTTTATATCGTCGTCTAAGTGTACTTCCTCTATCTTGTTCTGCATCTCGATCAGGGTTTCAGGGTCCGTCGTTCTCTCCAGTTCTACTACATCGGTCTTCCTATCCTTCCTTCTCCTCAGGATTTCGACTTCATTTTCAGCCGAAGGATAACCCACATCCAACCGGAGTAGGAACCTGTCCACCTGGGCTTCGGGAAGAGGATATGTTCCTTCGTACTCGATGGGGTTTTGAGTGGCCATAACTATGAATGGGTCCTCTAGCTTGTGCGTTTCCCCTTCTATAGTGGTTTGCTTCTCCTGCATCGCCTCTAGAAGAGCCGCTTGAGTTTTTGGAGGTGCTCTGTTGACCTCGTCGGCGAGTAATATGTTGGTGAAGATAGGTCCCTTCCTCATCTTGAAATCACCTGTATTTTTATCATATATGAACGACCCGGTGATATCCGCAGGTAGAAGATCTGGGGTGAATTGTATCCTCTTAAAATCGCATCCGAGGGTCTGAGAAAAACAGTTAGAGAGCAAAGTCTTAGCCAGACCCGGATAATCTTCAAAGAGTATATTGCCATTTGCCAATATCCCTAAAAGTGTCTTTTGAAGTACAGACCTTTTTCCCACGATAGCTTTACTTACTTCATCTATCAATGATCTACCGGTTCTCGATAATTCCTCGATCTCCATATTATTCCTCCGGATACTTTTAATGCTCCGTATAGGCTTGTATGGTATAACTCTTTTGCTAGTGTAGCAAATATTTCAAATCATCAAAAAATGTTATTAGGTGAAGAAATACTCTACAAGACGGATTCACCATGGAATACGAACTGATAAAGAAAGAAAAGAGGTATTTTGCAGGTCTGCAACACATAGGGTTTATGGATGAAAAAGGTTCCATACAAGAAGAAATAGAAAATCTCTGGAGTGGGTTCGCCCAGTTCTGTAGAGATAGATGGGACAACATCGAAGAAAGCGTAGTCGATCCCGAGCTTTCGTATGAGATACAGATATGGAACGAAGAGGAGCTTCAAAAAGAGGGAAAATTCTACATATTCGTAGGTATGGAATTCAAAGAGTTAGATCCTCTTCCACTCCAGCTCTCAGGAAAAGTTTTACCCTCGACCAAATACATATCCTTCAAACTAGAGGGAGATGAGATAAGGACTTGGGAAGAAGACATACTGCAGGGATGGTTCCCTAGAGACGATTATTGGATCAGGTCTTTTGAAGACTACGTGTTTCACATACAGTGTTTTCACGAAAAAAAATTCAGGGGAATAGAAAGATTAGATGATTCAGAACTGAAGGTGCTTGTGCCGGTAAAAGAAGTCGGATGAACTACAATAATTCACTCCATCGATAGTGTTCAAAAAACTTGTCTCATCCTCTACTTTCGCCGCAGTATCTACGACGCTTTATATGTCCATAGGTATGGATCTGTTCTTTCTTAATTCAACTTTCGGTCACCCCCCTCCTGTGTTCATCTTTTTAAATAAAGAACTTCCTTTGTAGGATGTGATTAAAATGAAAAAAGAAGACGATCACTATAGTTGGGAAGAAGTCTACCGAAAGTTCGGCTGCGATACGCGATATGAATAGTCAAACTAAACGGGCATCCACCCTATCTCCGATTTAGAATCCTATCCAGGGTTCGCTCGATATAGCGGAGGTCACAGAAGATAGGGACTTCTGTGTCTTTCACTGTAGCAAAGGGTTAGGTGGATGACGTGACCAAAGAGTTCTGTCATCCACCCTATCTCCTTTCTCTCATCTCGACCGAAGGTTTTTAATCCAAGATACTTAATCACCCTTAAAAACAGCGGTTTAGTCGAAACATATATAAATCACTGACACAAAATGAACAGCACGATAGCTAGTTCTTAAATCTTAGTCAAGGGTAAAAAGCATCATAAAACCGTATCTTTGACTGATTACAGACCATGATATTGATCAAAATAAAAAGTAGATATAGAGGTGGATACGATGAGCGACGTGAACGAAGAGTTGGAAAGAGTGTGCGAAAAGATGGAGAATATAATGGAAGATAATTCGATACCGAGAAACATCAGAAAAGGTGCCGAAGAATGCACCGAGTTGTTGCTCGAGTCCGACGACGAGCTAGACGTTAGGATAGCTTCTTCCATATTTAAACTAGAAGAACTTGCCGACGATCCGAATATACCCCTACACGGGAGAACCCTTGTATGGAACATAATCAGTGAGTTGGAATCTATAAAAGAGAAGTCATCCTGACCTTCTTTTTTTAACCCTCGGTATTTGAGTGATCATCAAATCTTTTTTCACATTCTATCAATTCTTTTAGGATACCACTAGCTTCGTCTATGGAAACCCTGATCTGTTTTTTGCTTTCCACATCTCTGATGGTCACGGAGTCATCATCCATGGTGTCGTAATCTATGGTGACACAATAACGAGTTCCCACTTCGTCGTTCCTCGCATACCTTTTACCGATGGAACCGGTCTTTTCCCAATGTGTCCTGAATTCATCATCTAATATCTCATATACTTCTCTAGATCTCTCCAGTAAACCGTCTTTCTTGACCAGTGGGAAAACGGCTACCTGTCTGGGAGCTAATTTAGGAGGTATATCTAACCAATCTCTATCATCATCAGAATTGTATCCATCCTCTAAAAGAGCCCAAATGTTACGATCAACACCAAAAGATAACTCTATAACGTGGGGTATTTTTCTACCCTCCTCCGTGGAGACTGAAAGTTTTGTGTTCGAGCCTTTTTGGTGCTGCTTTAGATCATGATCACCCCTGTAATGCAGCCCGTTTATCTCTTTCCAACCACCGAGTGTATCGAACTTGAATTCAAGGTCGAAATGTATCTTATTATAGAAGGCTTTCTCTTCTTCAGATAGTTCCCTGAATCTTATCCGTTGAGGATCAAAACCCATCACATCTGTGTGGTACTCATACATCTTTCCAAGGTGGTAAAGGTAAAAAGGGGGTACGTCTTCTATATCACCCAATAATACTTCCTTTGTTTTGTCCCCTCTTTTTATTCTAACAGGCATGTTTTTGATCTCTTCAAATCTATTTTCGAATACTTCCTCGTGTATCCCGGGGATGAAAAATATCTGTAGTTCTGCCTGCCGGAACTCCCTCAATCTGTAAACACCCTGGCGAGGGGATATCTCGTTTCTGAAAGCCGAACCTATGGTCGCTAAACCCATGGGCATCTTTTTTCGTAGCGCTCTGAACTCCCTTCTAAAATTCAAATAAACACCCTGGGCCGTCTCCGGTCGGAGAAAACCGGACCTTTCGCCGGTGGGCCCAAGAGCTACTTCGAACATCATGTTGAAATCCTCTGGCTGGGCAAAAGAACCACCGCAGTCAGGGCACGAAAGAGCCGATTCCTGGATCTTGTCTCCTATCTCATCTTTGTCCATCCATTCGGCATCTTCACCGGTCTCGGCTTCGATCACATGATCGCCTCTAAAAGAAGAGCCGCATCTATCACATCTTATCATCACGTCGGAAAACTGGTCCACGTGTCCTGAAGACTCTAAAACTCTATAAGGGTGTATGTTCGGCGTATATATCAAGTGGTAATCCTCACTCAGACCCAAGAAGAATTTCTTCCATTCTCTTTTCCAATTGTCCAACAATTCGGCTCCCAGGTGACCATAATCGTAAAAGCCCGCTTCACCTCCATAGATCTCTGCAGACTGCCACAGAAAACCTCTTCTCTTGCACATCGACTCTAGTTCGTCCCTGTTTGTCATAGGTTACAAACCCCGTATATTATATGATCGCTCGTAGAAGGTCCAATTCGTATAGCATACTTTCCAAATTGTCCATGTCGCCTACAACCGGTAACTGGCCGAAGTCGTTCTCTTTCATCAGTTTAGCGGCCTTGGATATCTCGGTTTGGTTGTATACGGAGAGAGGTTCTTTTATCATGACCTCTTTTACTGCTGCGTCGGGCAATTGTATGGTCGACTCTTCGTAATAAAGATTCACAATATTTTTTATGCCCTGCCACGACCAAGTTTCTTCGTCGTCTTCAAGACCCAACTCTGATTTGGCTGTTCCCTCGTTTATCTCGGTAAGATCGAACAGGTCCCTATCGGTCACTATACCTTTAAGCACCGTATCCTTATCTACAACAGGAAAAGCGTATATGCCCGTCAACGACATGGTTTGAAGTGTGACCTTGAGAGGAGTTTCCTCATAGATAGGTATGCACTTTATCTCGATCACTTCTTCCACAGGGGTCTGTATGCCTTGCTCTTCGATATAGGGCAGCATATCCGCAGTTGTCAACATACCTACACATGCTTCTTTATCATCTTTTACAGGTAGATAATGTGTTTCATGCTCTAAAAACAGCTCAGCTGCCTTTTTTATAGGGTCGTCGTGGTGCAAGGTAGGCGGGTCTTTTCTATAGATCAGCGCCAATTGATCTTCCGCAGGATAATTGAAGAAGTCTATCCTGGTTATCAGTCCTCTTAGTTTTCCATCCTTGACAACAGGCATACCCGTGAGTTGATGCTTCACCATCTCTTTGATAACGGAACTCCGGTTGTTAGGCAGTTCCGCAACTATGGGGTCCTCGGTCATCAAGTCCTTTACTTTTTTTTCTTCTGCCATTTTCATTCATCCTCCAATCTTATAACCATCACGGGACAATCCGCCTTCTCTATAACATTTTGGGCCGTACTCCCTCGAAACAGTCTGGAAAGCCCTGAACGTTTGTGATGTCCCATAACTATGATGTCCTCCTTGTTAGATTCTGAGGTTATTATCTGTGATGGGTCACCATTTTTTATACTTTTCTCCACTTTGATACCCATCTCGTCCGCTTTTTCTCCTATATCCTCAAGAACTCTTTCGGCTTCTGATTCCATATGACCTTCTAAAGCGGTTATCAGTTCATCGGGAGGTATGCCCGATAAACCGCCCGTATCTATAACGAACAAAACTTTAACACTAGCCCCTACCAACCTAGCCAAAGAAAGTCCCTGCTGTATGACTCTCTCGTTCTCTTCCGAGCCGTCGGTTGCTATTATTATTCTTTTATAATCCTTCATAAATATCACCATCATCTAATGATCTCGACAAATCTCAATATATCGTTAGGTGTAGTGACGCTAACCACTTCATGTGCTGGATCCTTTTCATCATGTTCGAGCAGCATCAAAGAGTCCCTTTGCCGCCACTTTCTTGACCCTAAAAGCGATCTCCTTGGGTTCCATGTGGCCATCATCAATATTTCTTCAGGTTCGATCCCGCCCTGCATCATCCCGATCCTGTAAGCGGTCTCCATCTCTCGGAAGATATTAGGGCCGCTAATCATCGCATTATCTGTACCTAAAGAAAGAGTTATCCCTGCCTTGAGCATCTTCGGTATATCAGGAATCTTTCCGAAAAACATGTTCGATCTGGGGCATATCACCACGGGAACTTCGTCATCTGCACACTCTTTTAAGTCTTCCTCATCCGCTTCTATCATGTGCACAAGATGGTGAACATCTAGCTCTAAGACCTTTTCTATCGGCTCTCTCACGTCCTCGGAACAATGCATCGCGAGAGAAGTTGATCCGTTTTTAACATGATCAGCTATCTTTTTGAGTTCTGCCTCATCCCAATCTCTATAGGCGCTCAATCCCAAGCCGCTAGCGTTTGAAATTATCTTATTCAACTCTTGTCTATCATATCTTTTTTCAGACGGCCTACCCATCACATTGAGATCGATGCTTCCTTTCGATCTCTCATCAGCTATCTTCAGCTTCGAAAGGCCTTTTAAACCGTTCTCTCTGAACTCTATGATATGCTTAATGCCGTTGGACTCTGATCTATTAATATACCCGATCATAGAAAGGATCATCTCTTCTTCTGAAGCTTCGGATAATTCCCTATGTTTTATCCCTCCCGGACCCACGACCTCCTCGATACTTCCTACTGGGGGTTCGCTGACCACGGAATCTCCGATGTGAGTGTGTGAGTTACAGAGAGAGGGGATGATCATGACTTTCTCGCCTCTATCGCCGCCTTCCTCGAAGTCCTTCACTTCGCCCTTGTCGACTAATACTTCGGCCTGGATAAAACCATCCTCGGAGAAGTAAGGACCGCTGTAATATTTCATCTCTATCTCCTATCTTTTGGTCCTATCTTCTCTGATCGTAAATAAATTTTCCCATAGACTTGACAGAAGATCGATTTCTTCGTTTTACATTCAGCAGATAAAGATTCATACGAGTCTGTAAAAGAGTTGACAGATTCTAAAGGGTTAAGAATCTGATAGTTCCTTTAGACTATCCACGTCTCCCACATCTTCACTTTCTTCCTTGTATGCGTTTATAACGTCTGTACGGGTGAGTACACCTAACAGTTTTTTCTTCCCCTTTTCAGGGACTACAGGTATAAGGTTTACATCTTTTTCTATCATCAACTTCAATGCGTTCAAAAGGTTGTTGTTCTCTGTTATAGTCACAGGAACAGGTTCCATCATAGACCTCACAGAAAGATGTTTATAGCCTTCCGAAACGGCTTCTACCTTTTTTGGATAGCTAACAACTCCGACAACTTCTCCGGTTTTTTCGTTAACTACAGGAAGGTTCGTATAATCATACTCTTTAGCGAGTTGCCTAGCCTTATTGACGGAAGTGTTTATGTCCACGGTGAATGGATCAGTTGTCATGTGATCTTTGACTCTTAAGTTCTCTAATTCGACACCGCCCTGCGCTTTATCGATATCTACACCTCTTCTGAGTAGTTTGGTAGTGTAGATATTCTTTTTCTGGACATGGCTGGTAACGACGGTACTAACTATACATGCAAAGATCAACGGTATGAATACGTTCAGATCCATGGTCATCTCGAACAAAATCAAGATACCAGTAAGAGGCGCATGGGTAGTTCCAGCAAATATAGCTCCCATCGCAACGAGTCCATAAGAACTGGGGGAGGCGATCGCTCCAGGCGAGATGACGTTTATCATCCTACCATAGGCTCCGCCCAGCATCGAACCTATGAAGAGACCAGGAGCGAATATACCACCGGAGCCTCCGCTGCCTAAAGTGAGACTTGTAGCAAGGATCTTTCCGAACATCAATATGATAAGCATATAAATTGCCAAATCATCAAATAACGCGGCATCCATGACCGGATAACCGGTAGCCATTATATGGGGTAATCCTACAACAGCTAATATACCAATCCCTAAACCTCCTATTCCCGGTTTTACGAATTCCGGTAAAGGTATCTTCTCGAATACATCTTCAAAACCGTATAGCAAATTAGTGTAAAACAGCGCCACTAAACCAGCAACAAGACCGAGACCCAGATAGGTGAAAGCTTCCCAATAGCTAGCTATGTAAAATTCTGGGATATCAAATATAGCTCCTCTTGGCCTGCCGAGGATCTGTAGGAAAATAAAATTCGCCACACTGTATCCAACGATAGATCCCACAACTACTGGGGCAAAATTATCGAGCTTCACTTTTCGGAGTATCACTTCGATACTGAATATTATACCTGCTAAAGGGGCGTTGAATGTTCCAGCGATGCCGGCGGCAGCTCCCGCTGCCAAAAGTGCTTTTTTATCTTCTGGAGTCAATTTCAATAATTGACCTAAAGCCGAACCAAACGAAGAACCTATCTGGACTATCGGACCTTCTCTTCCAGCAGCACCACCGGAACCGATACATATAGCGGACATCAGCGCTTTCAAAGGAGCTACCAATGGTCTTATGTTCCCATCTTTTAACGAAACAGCTTCCATCACTTCAGGTACGCCGTGCCCTCTGGCTTCAGGCACTACATAATGTATAACTGGACCTATAATCAATCCTCCGATGACCGGACCCAAAAGTCGATAGTACCAGGGAAGTCCCCACAATATGTCTAAAAATCCGTCAGTATCTGTAGCACCATAAAACAGATATTTGAATCCCAATATCAAATAATAAAAAAACACGGCTCCAAGCCCACCTATGACCCCAACTAGAGACCCCAAAATCGTTAACCTTGTTAAACAAGGATCTCTAAAGGACTCAGCGATCTCCTCTAAAGAGGGCACGTGAAATTTATTTATTATGTTGGATTTCATGGGTTGGTTCTCCATATAGTTTTGATCACAAATCTATGTGATCGGAACCGATTTTATCCAACTCACTCATTCTTATCATAGTCGTCTATCAAGGGACCAGGTT
>PUNG01000053.1 GCA_003551675.1 Thermoplasmata archaeon | reverse complement strand
TGATAGGTGCTTTTCTTCTTTGCATTTGAAACATGTGGGTAATGGAAACGGGGTTTAAAAACCCCTCGTTCCAACCCACATAAAACTTATAACCTTGCAAGCATTCTACACCCTAAATATTTTTGAGTACAGGACTTTATCCTTTCAGTTCCGAGGTTTACTAACCGAGGGAATAGAGGATTTTATTCCTGCACAACTTATTTTGGAATTTTAAAAAATTCAAAATAGTGTTGGAACTCAGTTCCAATGAACTTAGAATTAATAAATAATTCTGAGATTCACAAGAAAGGACGAACTTTCTTGTTAGACGACAAGGACACTAAAAACAAAGAAAAGTCGTGTCCTTGACTATAAAACGCATCGATAATCCTCTAATGTCTTCTTGTACTCGATCAATAGCGACAGTGCTTCGTCTAAATCTCCCTCTTCTTTAGCGTCCATCGCTTTCTCGAGCAACGATCCATGTTCTGACATCTCTGTCTTGTGCACATCTTTTTCCAAGGCCGTTACGAAGGGGTCGAATATACATTCGATAGCATCATTTAAAAGTCTCTCAGACTCTTCAAGATCACCAACTTTTAATTCGTCTCTTGCCCGACTGATAAGCTGATAGCTCTTCAACGTATCTATTTCCATTTCTTCCGCCCAAAATACCAGATTGTAAATAAAGGTCATTTTTTTTCCTAGCTTTTTTTCAGTCACTTCGAACTCGTTCTCTAGTCTACTGAAGTTATCTTCATCCATATATTCCGGATCAACGGATAAGAGAAATATACCATCTTCAGCAGAGTTCAAATCCCGGACCTCCCGCAGTGTCTTTAAGATCTCATCAAATTCAAGATAGGTGATTAGAAATTCTATGCCGTGCAGTATGAATATACCATGTTTCATCTTCAAAAAAGCCGATGATATCTTGGTCACCTCGTCACTGAAATCTTTAGGCTTGATCGTTTTTACTTCCTCTGTTCCGTCCACCGTACTCAGCCAAAATATCGGAGAATCGATCTCAGGATATCTTTCTTTTAATTTTGAAGGGAATTTTCTTGTGAAGCATAGACCTGGCATACCTTCCTGTAATGCATCAAGAAAAGCATCGAAAGTTCTCTGAGCATCTTTTGAATCATCAACTATAAGATATGATCCACCCTGTTTCAGGTTTTCTAATTCAATACCTTCCTTTTTCTCCTTTTCTTTAAACAGACCACTTTTTATTTTTTTTTCAGACTTGACTACATCGTAATAACCATCTCTGATTTTAGCTATGTGATATTCACCCAAAAGACTGGATACCACTCCTGCAGCATAACCCGCTAGAAAAAAATCGTCATCGATAATAGAATCATATGGACTTATCCTTATTGTCTCGTTTATATCGACATCGAAATTTGTTATCCCAGAATGGATAGCCGTCAGAACAGTTTTGGTTTTCAACTCGTCGATGTCACTTTTTTCTCCACTCATCTCAACTGTTTCTTTACCCCATTTGAATCCAAGATGATATATGGCAAAATTTGCTTCGTCGTTACTACCCATCTGCTCGATGATCATCCGTAGGTAGGGTACGATATTTTTAGGCATAGACACAAGGTCGGTCATTTTGTTTCCTCCTCTACTGATAATTTTCCGATCTTCCGGAATGCATCTTCGACATTCTCTCCTGTTTTTGCACTGGTTAAGAAGTATGTGAAATCGGATCCTTTTTTATATTTTTTGTCTTCTCCCCATTTTCTTAGGTCTTCAGGAGAAACCTTAGAGAACTCGGGTATTTCATCATAAACTCCTCTATAAAAATCCACGACCTCCTTTTGTTCCTCTTCTATGAACGATTTGAATTCATCGTATCCACTATTTTCATAGTTTTCGATGAGATCAAGTTTATTCCCTAAAATCACGAAGGGGATCTTGCCTGTGATCGAGAATACCTCGGAAATCCAATCGTCTACGTTCAAAAAAGTATCGGGACGGGTCAAATCATATACTATGATTGCTCCATCGGCTCCCGAGTAATTAGAGGCGTGAAGATCTTTGTTCATCTTCTGACCGTAGATATCCCAAACCATCATGTTAAGACCTAGATCTGGCAATCTTTTCTTTTTGACATTGACTCCGATGGTCGCTATATACCGATCGTCGAATTTCTGTTCTACAAATCTCCTTACTAAGGATGTTTTACCAACGGCTCCATCACCCAAAAGTAAGATCTTGATCGACCTTTGAGTCATGATATAACTACTTAGAAATCATATATAAAGGTATGTTTTATCATAAGAATGAGAAACTTATAATTATTCCTTCGAGCATGTTGTATCAATATGACTAACGATGCAATCAAAAGAAAGGTGAACCTTTTGGGTTCTCCTGGTGTCGGTAAAACCTCGCTTATCATAAGATATGTAAAGAATGTTTTTGGAGATAAATATATAAAAACTATCGGCACAAATATCTACACGAAGACAGTCTCTTTCGAGGAAGGGGAAGTCAAATTGATCATACAAGATATCATGGGGGAAGTTGATTTCACTTCGGTACAGGAAGGAGCCCTAAAAGGATCGTCCGGGGCTATCGCTGTGGCGGACATAACTAGAACAGAAAGTCTATATAGACTATTGGACGACTGGATCCCAAAGTATAAAAGTATATCTGATAAAAATAATCCTGTATTATTAGCAGTAAACAAGTTTGATCTGGAAGATAAAAACATAACTACGGAGCATCTAGAGGATGTTTACTCTTTGTTCGACCATGTTATTTTCACTTCCGCTAAGACGGGGCGTAATGTAGAATATCTTTTCAAAGAATTGGCATCCGGAGTATCTCATAAAATCCAGCTATCAGTGAGGGATGTAGAAGACATTGTATTATCTAAGGAATTGAGTGATCCTAAAGAACTCTTAGATGCGGTACTATCGATATGTTCAAATGTTGAAGTAGTACCATATGAGATCCGTGAAGATCTGTTAGAAGAAAGCGGTATAAACAAGTTCGACCTTGAAGAGAACATCTGCAGAATAGAGGAGGAAAACGTGTTAAAATTTGCCGATTCATTGACGAATTGGTACGATGAAGAAGAGAGAGCGCGTGGAAAAAATTTGTTAAAAAAGGTCATGTGCAATTATAGGTGTTGAGTTATAAATCACTCATTTTTGATAAGTTTGGATAAGTTATTTATAATCTCTACATTCATATTGATTGTTAGAGGAAGATGCATAAAAAAAGGAGGAAATACATCGCAGTCCTGATCTCAGGAGTGATCGTGTTTGGATTATTGTTTAGTTCGAGTTATGTGGCACTCGCTATGGAAACAGGAGACCATGAGATCAATAATATCTCTGAGGGACCATGGCCATCCTTTGGAAGAGACGAAAGGAATACACGGCTGAGTCCGTATGAAACGAGCCACATAAATGGAACCGTGAACTGGACTCACAACACGGGTATAGCCTTGAGGTCGTCTCCGGCCATAGGTTCTAACGGAGTGATGTATTTTGGTTCTTTAGCCGGGGATCTGTATGCGCTTGACGTGGAGGATGGTGAAGAGTTGTGGACTTATCCTACCGATGAAGCGATCATATCTTCACCCGCCGTATCAGAAGACGAAACGATTTACTTCGGATCTGGAGATAACAATATTTACGCACTGAATCCAGACGGTTCTTTAAGATGGAAATATGAAACTGAGGGTCGAGTATACTCTTCACCAACCATAGATGAGGACGGTAACGTATACGTGGGATCATATGATCATAACCTTTATTCGATCGATGAATACGGAGATCTGAACTGGAAGTTTAGATCGGATTCATGGTTATGGTCGTCGCCTTCGATATCGGAAGAGGGCGTGATTTACGTGGGTTCTGGTGATAACAACCTTTACGCTATCAACAAGACAGATGGTACGGAAATGTGGAACTACACTACAGAAGGGGATATCTATTCGTCACCGGCTATAGGAGAGGATGCAATATACTTTGGATCTTATGATGGAAATCTCTACGCACTAGACCTAGAAGGTGATCTGAAGTGGAATATTACTCGGGATAGGATTCATACATCTCCCGCTGTCGACGAGGATAACACAGTTTATTTTGGCACCCGGGATGGTAAAGTCTATGCTGTGAGAGAAGGCGAAGAAAGATGGTCTTATGAAACAGGTGATAGAGTTAGATCATCTCCCGCAGTGAGCGCTGACGGGTATGTTTATGTTGGGTCCTATGACAATAAGTTTTATGCATTAAATACACAGGGTGAAAAGCAGTGGTCTTATGAAACTGGTGATTCTATTTTTTCCTCACCCGCAATAGGAGAAAACGGTAGAATATTTGTATGCTCTTTAGATGGTATAGTGTATTCTTTTGGCGGATCTGAATATGATCTGGACATAGATATAGACATATGGAGAGAGGTGACGATATCCTTAAGCATAGCTGGACGGAGGGGTAACAGCATTACAGCCGTTCTCAGGGAAGAAGATGAAGAGATAGAAACGATCGAGTTGACTAGAGAGCCGGGTAGACCACAGGTCGAAACTGTCGACTTTAAATACAGGGCGGAGAACAACTACAGTCTTGATCTATACTACGAGTCGGAGAACAAAGGAGCAAATCCAGTACGGACTAAATTCACATCTGGATATAGGTGTAGGTTACTATTCGATTTATTTCACCATAATTCAGATGATCATGTAACTTACGATCTGAACGACGAGATCGGCGACATGGTCTCTAAAGTCAGAGAAGTCCATTTTTCAGCGGTGGGAAATTTTGATGAAGAGATGGTATCATCTTACGAATGGGATTTGGGAGACGGAAATAAAGCTGAAGGTAGGTATATCACCCATGTCTATCCGTTTTGGTCATCTGGAGTTTACGATGTTTTACTAACGGTTACTTTGGAGGATGGTGAAGTTATTGAAATAGAAGAAACCGTGAAAATCGAAAATATCTTTTAATGGTGAAAATAAGCATTTGCATGATACCCTACGGGCCTATCCTCAACCACAACGGAGATACCACAATTGTTAAATCGACCAAAGGGTTAAGTAAAACTAACTACAAGTCCATCATAAATAAAGTAGGGGTTCATAAATATGGATAAATACGATATCATCACAATATGCTTGATATGCCTCCTACTTTTTCCCATAGCTGAAGCTTTAGGGCATCCCTATAAAGAAGAAAATGTCTCGGATAAAGATACGATACTCGATTTGTCACCTATCGTTAGCGAACCGAATCCCCCTCACGGTTCAGAGGGTTTGAATTCTACACCGGAATTATCCGTTCTAGTGGAACATCCTGAAGATAGCGATATGGATGTTTCTTTTTATGATATTGATGAAGAGCTGATAGCTGTTGTAGAGGATGTTGCTGACGGAGATAGGGCGCAAGTGGTCTGGGAAAACCGTGATCCTGACTCATCTTATAGCTGGCACGTCGTCGCGAGTGACGGTGTGAGTGAAACTGAAGCGGGGCCATGGAATTTTACAACCGCTGGGATCGATTATGTGCGTATAACGGACGAAGTGAACGGTACTGCCCTAACTGACAAGGATGTTCCTCCCGATTACGAAGAATGGGGATACCTTTCCACTTATAATGACACGTATGGTTTTTTCGATACCGCTATAGGAGAATGGGAAGTTAGTGGAGATGCTGAACTTTTAGGAGAGAATTTTTTAGATTTTAACGGCATAAACGTTGGAGAGACCCCTGGCGACGTTTGGTTCAACGTCACATCAGACGATCCTTTTGCTTTTGGATACCAAGACAGTGTGAGATATACCGTTATAACAGATGAGGTAGACCATATCAAGATCACGGACTCGCCCGGTGGAGAACCGTTGGAGAACGAAACTGTAGAGGTAGGTCACCAAGCAAGAGGATATTGTTCGGCATATAACGAAGAGGATGAGTATCTTTTTACCGTCTCAGGAGATTGGTCTGCAGTTGGAGCGGATTCGTCTCTACTGGAAAATAGCTTTAACGAGTCGAACGTGATCGATGTTGGTCACGAAGGAGGGACAGTTTGGTTCAATGTCAGTTACGAAGAGTTCAACGATTCTGTAAGATTGGATGTTTTAGATCCCGAGCCAGATGAGATAAACATCACCGACGAGCCCGATGGAGTACCCATAGAAGGTGGAGAGGTACAGGTAGGATACAATACATGGGGAAACGCCTCCGGTTACAATTCGACCACTGGCTACATAGGGACTGTGGAGGTGGAATGGAGTGTAGAATACGATGAAGGTATGGACCCTTTCATGGGGCCTACTCCCTCTGAGTCGAGCTGGATCGATGTTGGAACCAGCCCAGGAGAACTATTTTGGAATGCTTCATATCAAAAAGATGGGCATTGGGTGAACGATTCGGTACAATTTATTGTAGTCCATGGCGATGCGGCGTATTTTGAATTCGAGCCAATAGGTACTCAAACAGCGGGTGAACTTTTTACCATAACGATCACGACTTATGACGACGAGGATAACGTGGTTACCGATTACAAAGGCACAGCCGAACTTTCAGATACTACAGGTACAATAGAGCCTGAGACCATTGAGTTCACAGAAGGGATCGTTACGGAAGATGTGACCATAACGGAATCCCATACTGAAGTCACTATCAGTGCAGAAGACGAGTATATAACCGGTGAAAGCGATCCATTCGTAGTAGAACCTGCCGAAGCGGTAGAATTCTGGATAGAACCTGGAGAGGAAACCATCACTGCTGGAGAAAGTCAAGCCTACAACGCTTATGCAGAAGACGAATATGGCAATGAATTCGAAGTGAACGACATCACCTGGTCGGATGATGTTACAGAAGAAGCTTCTGAATGGCTAGACAATGAGATCTCAGTAGAAAAAGCAGGTACTTGGACGATCACCGGAGAATACGGAGAGTTTGAGGATACGGCAACTCTCGTAGTAGAACCTGCTGAAGCGGTAGAATTCTGGATAGAACCTGGAGAGGAAACCGTCACAGCTGGAGAAAGTCAAGCTTACAACGCTTATGCAGAAGACGAATATGGTAATGAATTCGAAGTGAACGACACTACCTGGTCGGATGATGTTGATCCCGAAGAAGCTTCTGAATGGGTAAACAATGAGATCTCAGTAGAAAAAGCAGGTACTTGGACTATCACCGGAGAATACGGAGAGTTTGAGGATACGGCAACTCTCGTAGTAGAACCTGCCGAAGCGGTAGAATTCTGGATAGAACCTGGAGAGGAAACCGTCACAGCTGGAGAAAGTCAAGCTTACAACGCTTATGCAGAAGACGAATATGGCAATGTATTCGAAGTGAACGACACCACCTGGTCGGATGATGTTACCGAAGAAGCTTCTGAATGGGTAAACAATGAGATCTCAGTAGAAAAAGCAGGGACTTGGACTATCACCGGAGAATACGAAGAGTTTGAGGATACGGCAACTCTCGTAGTAGAACCTGCCGAAGCGGTAGAATTCTGGATAGAACCTGGAGAGGAAACCATCACTGCTGGAGAAAGTCAAGCCTACAACGCTTATGCAGAAGACGAATATGGTAATGAATTCGAAGTGAACGACACCATATGGTCGGATGATGTTGATCCCGAAGAAGCTTCTGAATGGGTAGACAATGAGATCTCAGTAGAAAAAGCAGGTACTTGGACTATCACCGGAGAATACGGAGAGTTTGAGGATACGGCAACTCTCGTGGTAGAACCTGCTGAAGCGGTAGAATTCTGGATAGAACCTGGAGAAGAAACCATCACTGCTGGAGAAAGTCAAGCTTACAACGCTTATGCAGAAGACGAATATGGTAATGAATTCGAAGTGAACGACACCATATGGTCGGATGATGTTGATCCTGAAGAAGCTTCTGAATGGGTAAACAATGAGATCACAGTAGAAAAAGCAGGTACTTGGACGATCACCGGAGAATACAGAACATTAACAGACACCGCATCTTTAGAGGTCACACCCGCTGAACCAGATCATTTCGGATTCGATCTTATATATGATCAATCGGCCGGTGTAGTCTTCGAGATAATCATCATCGCCTACGATGAATACGATAATATCGCTGAAGGATATGAAGGAACAGCCTATCTAACAGATACCACAGGAACGATAGAGCCTGTCGAGACTGATGCCTTCACGGACGGTACTTGGACAGGAGATGTGACCATCACCAAAGCTGAAGAAAATGTAGTGATCACGGCGACCGATGACGCAATAACAGGTAACAGCAACGAATTCACAGTTGAACCTCCTAAGGTGGACTACATCGAGATCACTAAAGATGGTGAGGAATTCTCAGGTGGTTCAGTTCCTGTAAATTACACTGTAGGAGTTGAACTCTCAGTGTACAATCATACCACGGGATATATAGGGTCAGTTGAAGGGGATTGGGATACACATGGAGGAAATGCTTTCTTACTGAACGGGACATTCGGAATGGAAAACGAAATAAATGTAGGAACTGTTCCTGGGGAAGTACATCTGACAGCTCAATATGACGATCTAATGGACGAGGTCGTTTTTAACGTACAGTATCCCGAAATAGATTATATACGAATTATAGAAGATATAGAAGATCCTAATTCGGTCATAGATAGCGTCACTGTTAGTGCCGGAGATGAGGTTGAAGGTCATTCCGCAGGTTTTAACGAAAGCATTGGGTTCGTGGACCTCGTCGAAACGAATTGGTTGGTAAATAACTATGAAGGAGCCGAAGGAAGTACGTCTCCTAGTCACGGTAACAGCAGCGTTTTTGATGCCGGTCCTTTTGGAGGAGAGTCGGAATGGATCAGTGAATATGAAGGGTACATCATCGATACGGTAGAGATCCAGATATTACCTCCCTCTTTAGATCAATTATTGATAAGGAGTGAATCAGACGGAGGAGGAGAAGTTTTAGAGTATATTGAATTAAAGATAGGCGGCGAAATATCTTTATTTTCCGCAGGATACAACGATACCTTTGGGTATAGAGGGGATTTAGAAGCCGAATGGTCCTTGGATGATGAAGAGAAGGGGGAACTTACAGAATCCCAAGGAAAGAAGACTACATTCATCTCCCTTCAACCTGGAACTGTTGAAATAACCGCTTTCTACCAAGGCATAGAAGCTACCGTAGAAGTGAAGATTTTAGACGACCGCGTTCCTGAGATAATTGGAGAGATACCCGATCTTGAACTTGAAAGAAATTTTGGTATTCACGAGATAAATCTGACCGAGCACGCTAGCGATGAGTACGATGATATCTCAGAATTGAAATGGTACCTAACTGGGAAAAAAAGCTCAGTCATATCTACGTACGGCGAGAACTTGACAGGTAACCACGTTATCACGCTATTATCCAAGGAGAACGCAATGGGGACCATGGAGGTTAGATATTGGTTGGTGAACAGTGCAGGGAACAGTGTTTCTCAGAGTGCTTGGATAAACGTGACCACCGCATATGATGCACCTAGAATAAGACGTTGTCCAGATCTTTATGTCCATTATGAAAAACCTTATGAGTTTGATTACTCACCATATATAATATATGATAGAGAGCGTTTTGACGAGTTAAAACTTGAAACAGACGATCCCGAGCATACCAGCATACACGGTTTGAAGGTCGTATATGAGTACCCTGAAGACATGCTAGGAGATGAAATATTGGTCACCATCACAGTTTCTGACGATAGGGAAAACGTATCCACTACTATCTCGGTAACCGTAACATCCAACTCCCCTCCTGTAAAAACTGAAAAACTACCGGACGTAACTATGGATCAGGGCGAGTTAAAAGAAAATGTTTTTGATCTAGACGATTATTTCATGGATCCGGATGGTGATCCGCTTTACATGAGTTATGGATATACTTATTTGACTATAACTATCCATGATGACCATACGGTGGATATCCGGGCAGATAGTAACTGGCACGGATTAGAAAGAGTGACCTTTAGAGCTAAAGACCCTGTGGGAGCCATCGTGGAACAGACCATCAACGTTACAGTCATACCTGTAAATAATCCTCCAGAGATAAAAGAACTACCTCCCCTCGTTGTCCGCTACGACGAACCCTATGTGTTCGACTTAGAATACTACATATATGATCCTGACAACGAAACCCATGAACTCACCATCACAACCGGCAGTCCAGATTACGTGGAGGTTGACGGGACCAAGCTGATAATGACCTATCCCAAAACAAAGGATGGTCTTGAAGCAAATTATACAGTACCGTTAGAGATATTCGTATCCGACGGCATCGAAACCACCTCCGAAGTCACCACGGTCACCGTGGGCTCTCATTATCCACCTGAATTAGTTATACCTCTGCACGATGTGGCCTTTAAAGAAAATGAGCAACTCATAAACGCCTTCAATCTAGACAATCATTTCATAGATAGACAGGACGATACGATGTACTACTCTTCTGGAAACGAATATATCGAAGTAGTGATCCATGAGAACAACACGGTTGATTTTTATGCACCAAAAAACTGGAACGGTCAAGAATTGATAACTATAAGGGCTACAAACAGTGCAGGTGCATTGATGGAAGATTCACTGACCGTCACGGTCATCCCTGTAAATAATCCTCCAGAGATATCCGATATCCCAAGACAATACGGCGAAGTAGGTAGGAGTTGGATCCTTGATATGGGGGATTACATTTCTGACGTAGATAATGAGACCCATGAGTTAGAACTCTTTGTAGAAAATCCTTATGTAGAGGTCTACGGACACAAACTACTTTTTGAGTATGATCAACCGGGTGAATACGAGGTGACAGTAGAGGTGAGTGATGGCATCGATACGACCATTGGTATTATCGAAGTGTATATCGAGGAAACAGAAAAGGAGCCTTGGTATTCAAATAATCTCGTATTTTTATTAGGATTTATACCTCTTGGACTCATCGGATATTTTTTGTATTTAAAGAAAAAAGAATATGTCATCGAGGATATCTTTCTTATCCATGATTCTGGAGTTCTGATAAAGCACATCACTCGAACTTTAAAAGCGGAAAGAGATGAAGATATACTTGCAGGTATGTTTACGGCTGTACAGAATTTTGTGGACGACGCTTTCGCAGAAGAGGAGGACGAGGTCTTGAAGAGAATGGAATATGGTAACAAAAAAGTGCTCGTGCATAAAGGTGATAGTATAATACTAGCTGTTTTCATATCCGGCGATGAGCCAAAATGGGCTTTAGAAGGGATGAAAAATCTAGTCTCCGACATAGAAGAAAGATACGGTGAGAATATAAAAAGTTGGTCTGGTGATCGAACGGACATACCAGGTATAACAGAGATGCTCAAAGCGCTGTATAGGGGCAGGGGTAAATATGAACCTAAAGACTGGAAAAAATACTCGGAAGATTAAGAAGAAATTAAATCCTTAGCATGTGATTTATTTTTTAGAGATACCTCAGATGTGCACTAGTTTTTCATATTTTAAAGCCAGTCAAAAAGATTCGTAGATACCCATGTGAAAAGTTTCTGGAGCACCAAACTTTTCAGACGTGTTAGATCCCCCTGATAGATCATTCACCATAACTCTGTACCACATGTCGTCAGTCCAGTGATAACCCGATTCCTCTATTTTTTCTCTGTACTTAGGGTTCACGTAGGAAAGAACTAAGAACTCACAGTCCGTTTGACTATCTAGACCTTTCAGTATTTCAGGTAAAAAACCTTTTTTCGCACCTATCTCTTTCACCTCCAATCGATCTCTTTTTGAATCTATCATAACATAACCGATCCGCTCTCCATCTTTATATGCGAGTTTTACGTTTTCATTATCGGGCCAACCCCTAGCCTGGGCCATGTTCCAAAAATCACCATCTCTGACCACCAAACCAGTAAGTCCTTCAACAGACTCCGTGTAAACCGAGCGAACATAATCTGGAGCTTTTTTTCTTTTAAAGCTCACATCCGACCTCGCGTTTTCTCTTTTTTTAAAAGCTCTTCCGGGCACGTAGATATCCTCATAACCCAACTTCTCATAAAGGTGGTGAGCCACACCCGAGGCAGATGTCATCAAAAAAGAGTATCTTACTTTTTTCTTCAATATGTTGTGGGCCTCTATCATCAATCTCTCAGCAACACCTTTTCTTGAGGTCGAAGGTCTGGAGCAAACATGCCTTATGCCTCCTACAGTGATTACTTCTTCCTTCGTTTTGGCTCTTGGGTACAGGATGCCTACTACTCCCAGGGCCGTCTCATCCTCCACGGCGTAAAGTTCACCACCCCAGTCAGGAAGTCTTCCATCCGATCTTATCATCATATCTAAACGGTCCTTACTGTGTGTATGATCGAAACATGCTAGGGATAATTCGTTTAGGTCGCGATCTCTGACCTCACTGCAATAGACTATATCCATGTTACCCGAATAGAGTACATTTTCATAATATTTTTGCATCATCGCAGGGTAAAATAAATAAAGTTGTACACCCATACAAAAGCCGTGGTAACATGTCAAAGGTTTATTTCACGGACTTGACTTCAGAAAAAAAAGACGATAACCTTTTTTCTAGGATCCAAAAACTTTTCAAAAAGGCAGGGGAGGACATCGAATTCAATAAAGAGGATCTGGTCGCTCTCAAGATCCACTTCGGAGAAAAAGGGATCGATACGTTCTTAAGACCGGTGCGGGTGGCTCCCATCGTTGAGGCAGTTAAAGAAGCCGGTGCAAAACCGTTTTTAGCCGATTCCAACACGCTTTATTCAGGCAGCAGGTCCAACGCCGTAGACCATCACAGAACAGCACAGGAGAACGGCTGGTTAAGACCGGTCGTAGATGCTCCGGTCATAATAGCAGATGGGCTGCATGGGAACGAATTTTACACCGTCGAGATAGGTGGAGATCATTTTGATGAAGTGAAGATAGGTGCGGGTTTCTTCCAAGCCAACGCTATAATGGCGATCTCACACTTCAAAGGACATGGTATGACAGGATTTGGAGGCGCATTAAAAAACCTAGGTATGGGCTGTGCCTCTCGTGCAGGCAAACTGATGCAGCATTACGACGTCGAACCCGAAGTGGACACAGAAAACTGTATAGGGTGTGGAGAATGCGCTGTCTGGTGTCCTGAAGATGCCATCGAGGTAGAACAATATGCGAATATAGACCACGAGACCTGTATAGGGTGTGGAGAATGCAGGATCGTCTGTCCTGAAGGTGCGATCCAAGTAAAAGATTCGTCCTCCAACAAAGTCCTTCAAGAGAAGACAGCGGAGTATGCCTTAGGGGCGCTAACAGATAAGAAAGAAGTGGTTCACTTCAATTTCATAATGGACGTTACGCCGGAGTGCGATTGCCCTCCTTGGAGAAAAGCCCCTCTAGTACCGGACATCGGTGTTGCAGCTTCTAAAGATCCTGTTGCTCTTGACCAGGCGTCCTTTGATCTAGTGAAAAAGGAAAGCGGGAAAAACTATAAAAGAGGGATAGATAAGTTCGGAACAGTTCATGATGTCGACTCTACTTGGCAGTTGCAACACGCCGAGAAGATAGGACTCGGAGAAAGAGATCATGAATTGATAAATATATCTAAATGAATTGAATGGAAAAAAGAGGTAATAATATGGATAAAAAGATACTCGTCACAGGTCCGTTCGGACAGATCGGTTCAGAATTGGTACCAAAGCTCCAAGAAAGGTACGGCAAAAAGAACGTAGTAGCTCTAGGACACCGTTACATACCCGAAGATTATGATGGCGTTCTAGAACAAGGTGGTGTTGAAGACGAAGGATTTATGGAAGATCTTTGGAAAAAGTATGATTTCGACGAAGTATATCATCTTGCATCTTTACTGTCAGCTACCGGCGAAAAAAGACCGGATCTCGCCTGGAAAATAAACATGGGCGGCCTAAAGAACGTATTAGACCTTTCTAGAGATAATGAAAGCAGAGTTTTTTGGGCTAGCTCTATAGCGGTTTTTGGACCAACCACACCTTTGAACGGCACGCCACAGAACACGATCCTTGAACCAGTGACCATGTACGGCGTGACAAAAGTTTCTGGAGAACTACTTTGCCAATATTATAACGAAAAATATGGCCTTGATACCAGGAGCTTGAGATACCCTGGCCTTATAAGCTGGAAGGAAAAACCAGGTGGCGGAACCACGGATTATGCCGTCGAGATGTTCTATAAGGCCATCGAAGGAGAAAAGTATACCTGCTTCGTAAGAGAGGATACAGAACTTCCCATGATGTACATGGAAGATGCGGTCAGAGGTACTTTAGAGTTGATGGATGCGGAGGAAGAAAATATCGGCGTGAGGACCAGTTACAATCATTCAGCACTCAACTTCAAAGCAGGAGAGCTTGTTGAAGAGATACAAAAATACTATCCTGGGTTTGAGGTCGAATACGAACCTGACGAGAGGCAAAAAAATGCGGATTCATGGCCCAACAGCGTAGACGATTCAAAGGCGAGAGAAGATTGGGGATGGGATCACGAGTACGACTTGGAAAAAATGGTAAAAGTGATGTTAGAGAACCTAGAACGGAAATTGAACTGAGTACAGAAGAAGATCTCATTACTATATGGTGGAAGACAAGGACACTAAAAAAGCAAAGAAAAGTCGTATCCTTGACTATAACAAGTTAAAGTTGATTCGGATCGCTAAACTCCAATCTATTTATACTATAAGATATGTAGTAGGTATCGATGTGATATCATGAGCGAAGGATGCTGCGAAACAGAAGGAAAAAAGACAAAAGGAAGACATGCCCACGGTAGTCATGGACATGGTCACCATAAGGGAGGACACCACGGTAAGGGACATCATGGTCACCACGGCGGCGGAAGTTGCTGCTGCCAGCAGAGATGCACCTGTGGTTGTCATTGCACCTGTGGTTGTCATTGCACCTGTGGACACCACAGTTCCTGTGGATGTGAACATGACAGAGCTTCCTGGAGAAAATTCACTTCCAAAGAAGAAAAGAGAGAAAAGCTGGAAGAGTACAAAAAAGAACTTGAACAGGAACTGCAGGCTGTAGAGGAGAAACTCGAAGAACTGTAAAAACTCCAAAAACCCTTTTTTTATTTCTCTTCAAATTTTTCTGCCGATTTCATGATTTTTTCAGATAATGCAGAGCCGATACCCTTCACTTCTAATAACTCTTCCTTCGAGGCTTCTTTTATTTCATCTATAGAGCTAAAACCATGTTCAAAAAGAGCCTCCGCTTTGGAAGTACCTACTCCCTTCAACTGCTTCAATTCCTTCAGCGCTTCTTCTTTTGTTACTTCAGGCACTTCTTCTTCCGGCTCAGATGACTCACCAACATAATCTTTTATCGAACCATGTAGGAGTCCCGCGTGGGTCACACTTATCCCTTCTATTGAACTGAGATCATCTACTTCAACTTCTTTAAGATCCTCTATAGTTTGGTAACCGTTTTCGTATAAAGTAGATGCTATCCCAGGACCTATCCCCCTTATATTTTGGAATTTTTCAATGATATCTAATTCATCTTCATCTACGCTTATCTCTTCTACTTCAGGAGTATCTTCATCATCCTCCGATGCTTCTTCAGGTTCCTCGGGTTTTTTTATCTCTTCTTCACCCTCTACAACAGTATCTATGGAACTCGGTGCAGCCCTTTGAGTTTCTTTTTTAACTTTTGGTTTCAGCTCAGGAACATCTGTAGGTTCCGGTTTTTTTAGCGTTTGTAAATCTTTCTCTTCTTTTCCATACCTATCCCATATCAGTATGATCACGATCAACAGCGATAATACGATGATAAACAGAAGGATTATACAAACTCCTTCGGTCAGTGTGCCGGACAAAATCCCTTGGTCTTCCTCTTCAAAATACGCCGTGATGTTCATATCATCATCCATCAAAATAGTGATCTGCTTTTCTTCGCTTTCGTGATCCCCTGTCCATTCAACAAATGTCCAATCGTCGTCAGGTATCGCTTCGATGGTGACTTCCTCTCCCTCTTCATAGGTGTAGTTTCCGGGTTCTGGGTCTGTGGTTCCGGCTCCTTCTGTGTATATGGTCAGATGGTATCCTACTACTGCATCAAGTATGGTCACGATCACTTCATCACTATCATCCTCAGTAGTGAGCTCCACGGAGTATTCGCCTGCTTCGTCCACTACCCAACTGAACTCGCCATCATGAGTGTCACCTGAGGCAAGAGTTATCTCTTCACCGTCCTCAAATACTACATCACCGTATCCATCACGGATGATCATCTCTATGAACTGTGTATCTTCATCTCCCGTATTGGTTACTCTGAATTCTACCGTAACTTCGTCACCTTCATGGAATTCTTCTCCGCTTTGAGGTGATAATATCTCCACTCCAAAGAACTCCTCTCGTGCAAAGTGCGCATTTACATCCTTATCATGGTCCATGATGATCGTTGTGACCTCGTCGGTTCCTTCGTGGTCTCCTGTCCATTCGACGAAAGTCCAACCCTCGTTCGGTGAAGCGGTCAGTTCAACTTCGGTACCTTCTTCGTACTCTTCTTGATCAGGATCGATGTTTACTTCACCTTCGCCTTCTACGCCTATCGTAAGCGTGTAAGTCTCAACAACGACATCTTCTTCGAACAGTGCCGTTATTTCTTTATCATGGTCCATAACAATTGTTATCTCTTCTTCTGTTCCTTCCGCATCGCCGTTCCACTCAACGAAGGACCAACCTTCGTCAGGTATCGCTTCGATGGTGACTTCCTCTTCTTCTGGATAAGTATAGGTACCAGGTTCAGGGTCAGTAGTTCCTCCATCTTCTGCATATATGGTCAATTCGTACTGCACTAGCTCTTCTAACACTGAGACGGTCACTTCATCCTCATCATCTTCACTAGCTACCGAAATAGTGCAAGTTCCTTCTTCTTCGGCCATCCAAGTGAAATGATCCTCATGTTCTTGATCGACTTCTAACGTGACTTCCTCGGTATCTTCCACCGCACCGTCGACCTTGAACTCTATGGTCTGGGTATCTTCGACATCTCCGGTATTGACCACAGTATAATCTACTATCAATTCATCTCCTTCGTGGATCTCTTCATCGTATCCCACTATCTCTACATCAAAATAAGCCTCTGCTTCGGTAGTAGTAAACGACCACCGGGCCGACTCTGCAGTATCTTCGCCGTCATCAGCCACGGCATACCACGTATAACTCGTAGCGGGATCCAATCCACTCCATATAACAGAAGCCCTGTCTCCGCTTGCCACATCGTTATCCGTATCTATCAAATCATCTGAAGCGTCGTAAAAGGAAACGTCCATATTTTCTTCATCTTCATGTTCCACAAGAACACTGAGCTCTGGGTTTAAACTCACATCTACAGTCCCGTCTTTCGGTTCCGGATCAGTAGGCGGTAAAACATCGGACACCTCTGTAACAGTGGTGAAAGACCATGTCAAAGATCTAGCTGTTTGCTCACCATCGTCCGCTATAACATACCACTCATATGTGCTATCTAGATCGAGTCCTTCCCACGTAACAGAAGCTCTGTCTCCACTTGCCACATCGTTATCTGTACCTATCAAACCGTCTGAAGCGTCGTAAAAGGAAACATCCATATTGTCTCCTTCGTCGTGCTCGACAGATACGCTCAGTTCTACCTCAGTACTCACATCTACAGCCTCATCTTCCGGTTCTGGATCAGTGGGCGTTAAAGGCGACGGTGGTGCACCGGGCTCCTGACCCGCATCTTCGTTGTCCTCTTCCATATCGTTCTCTCCCACCGCTCTCACAACATACCACCAAAAGACGTCGTCGGCCATGCCTTTATCTTCGTCTATATATGAATACTCTGCCGACCCATCCGCTTCCACATCAGCTATCAAAGTGGTTTCGTCCCAAGGGCCTACCTCCTCTTCCGAACGATATATGTTGTAATGAGAAACTTCGTCAGGATCGTCCAGACTGGCGTCCCAAGTTACCAGGTTGTGATCGCCTCCCTCAACTATATCATAGTGCGTAAATCCTTCTATCCTCGAATCGTGGGCATCATCTCCCCAATAAAATCTTCCTAGGGTATATGAGCCAGGTGGTCTTTGCGTTTCGTAATACGTATAATAGTTCACCGTCCACGCCGACTCTTTTACAAGGTGGGTTCCCAAGGGCTCCGTAACGAATTCAGCCTGTTCTTCCCAATCTATCTCTCCTTCTATCTCAGCATAGACACGAACAACGACTGCGTCTTCAGGAGCAAGTTCGGTCTCAGGTACATCCCATCCTGCAGTTTGGATCCCTCCAATGCCATCATCTTCTTCATTCCTAGTGACCACAGCAGTAGGCTCTTCATCGGTCAGTTCTTCTTCATTGCCATCGGAGTCCAATCGCCATGCTCTGATACCCCAATTAACCGTTCTATCTTGTGCATTCCAACCATCGTACTCGATCTCACTTTGAACCTCTTCATCAGATTGAACAGGACCGAGTTCATAAGCTTCCAATCCATTCACAATGTGTGTATCAGAAGTCATGTGTAATTCCCTTACGACCTCTCCATAGTGTTCTACCGCTAGGTTTTCAGGAGGTTCAGGAGGTTCTCCAAGTATAGTGAAGTGATCCTCACTCACACTTTCACCTATTATGCCTCCCTGATCTGTCATTGGTACTCTCACTAAACATTCGCTGCTGTTAATGTTAGGCACTTCCCACTCATAACTCTCACTTCCTTCCAAGCCACTAACTATTTCATCCCAGGTCTCTCCCCCGTCGTCACTTAAAAAAAGAT
>PUNG01000028.1 GCA_003551675.1 Thermoplasmata archaeon | reverse complement strand
TTTGATCGGCCCACAATTTCCTGTAATTGTAGAAATACTCGTGCATCCCTAACCTGTCGGCCGTGTATACGACCTCGTGTTCCTCCATGATATCGTGTTGTATATGTAGGGGGAGTTCTTCGAATATATGAACGTCGTAGTTCTTCGAGACCGTGTCGACTTCTCTAAATACCTTCAAGAGCACTCCTTTTATGTCCACGTTTTCATCACTCACGCCTTTGCAGTCGTAATAAAAGTGAGAGGCCCCTGGAACGACCACAGCGACGTCGATATCACTCTGAACATGCTCCTCGTCCTTGACAAAAGAGCCGAACAAAAGTACAGCTAACACCCTTTCATCTTCCTCGACCCAAGAAAAATCATCTTTCAACCGCTCTACTGCTTCTCCACCCATCCTCTGATCTCCTCTAAAACCTCGACAACTTTCGAATTCGTTCTCTCTATCGATTCGAGAGCTATCTTCTTCTCTAAACCATTATATTCATGAACGAGCCTGTTCCGAAGTCCATTTGATTCCTTCACGATCCCCTCTTGCTTTACATCCAACAATCCTTTTTCCCTCAATTTTTCTATATTCGTATAATCATCTTCGACCACTTCTCCCATATCTTTGAGGATCATCGCGAATAGATCTGTAAAGGCTTCTATCATCTCCTGATAGGCCTTGTATACGGCCAATGTACTCTTTTCATCTCTATCCTGTATCCAAGAAGAGATATTATCTCTTCGTTTAGTTATCGTGGATATCTTATCCCTATATCTTGAGAGTCTTTTTTTATCCATCTTATTGCTACATAACAGTCTGTTTCTATTTAAATCATTCCGATTCGCCACAAGGGATAAATAGGGAGAAAGGGATAGTTGGGTGTATGGCTGAAATCGTGATCGATGATGATGTAAGGCATGGAAAACCCATCGTCAAAGGCACCAGGATCACTGTAGACGAAGTTCTAGGTATGTTGGAAAGCGGGATGAGTACCCAAGAGATCCATGAAGAATACGGTTTGACTGAAGATGAGATCAGAGCGGTGATAAGTTACGTCGCTGGACTTGTGAGGGGAGAAGAGATCAGGGAAGTACCAGCATGACCGTAAGATTCTTTTTGGACGAAAATAAACCCAACTCCACCGTGGATATGTTGGAGGGATTAGGTTACGAGATCGAGCACGCTAGAACTGCCGGGTTTCATGGATGTAGTGACGAGGAGATAGCAAAATATGCGAAAGAACAGAAAGCCATATTGGTGAGTAGAGATCTAGATTTTGGGAACGTGCTGCTGTATCCAAGAGGTTCTCATCATGGTATGATCGTTATTAGATTTCCTCATGACTTTACAGGAAAACAAATCACGAAGAATTTTAAAGATTTTTTAAAAAAGATCGATGTCGAAGATTTAGTCGATCATATGATAATCCTGGAGTTGGGCCAATACAGGATAAGAAAAGTGTGACCTTTTACACATCACAGATGTTTTTCAAAGGTCGTCGGCTCTACATCCTGGTCAAGTCCGATCTAAAAAATCCTGATAGACACACTTAGCAGCCGCTCTAGTAAATGGAAGCGGTGCACAACCGCACTTCACTGTCAAAGAAAAACATCGTCCCAGCAGTATCCACAGAGCTTTTGCTCGAGGATGCGGGGAATGAATTCCCCTGGTTCAACGAGCACGGTGGTTACCAATCGATTTGAGCTGTTTTCGATACGAAGGTAGCCTCCTTAAAGCGAAGTTTTTTATACGTCATTATACATTACATATAACAATGTCTACAACAACCGTTCGGATCGATAAAGAAACTAGAGATATGTTGAAAGAGGTCGGTTCTAAGGGTCAAACCTATGATGAGATCATACAGGAGATGTTGGAACTAAAAAGGATATTCATAGAAGACCTCTATAGTATCCTCGAAGAGACCGAAGAAGATGAATGGTTGACTACTGAGGAACTGAGGAAGGAACTAGAATGACGGTTCTCTGGAGTCCTCGAGCAAGAAAGGAACTGAAGGATTTTTCAAAAGAAAAAAGAGATAGAGTCATAGACAAAGTCGTAGAATTCGACAAAAAAGGGAGAGGTGACGTCAAAAAGATCGCTGAAGGATTATGGCGATTAAGAGTAGGAGATCATAGAATATATTATCATCAAGAAGAAGATAAGACGTATGTCCTGAGAGTTGCCCACCGTAGACATGCTTACAGAGAGAGCTTGATCAAAGCTCTTAGACACGAGATCGATGAGCTGTAGGATGTTCATATATATGGTGTTTTAGGGTGAACAGGATCCGTATGCCCTGACCGCCCCGAGTCACAAACGATAACATCGGATAAGAGCTACACACCGGCGAGAAGTTCTTCCTTACTCATGGTATTGCGATGTTTTTGATCGGCCCACAATTTCTTGTAATTGTAGAAATACTCGTGCATCCCTAACCTGTCGGCCGTGTATACGACCTCGTGTTCCTCCATGATCTCGTGTTGTATATGTAGGGGGAGTTCTTCGAAGATATGGACGTCGTAGTTCTTCGAGACCGTGTCGACTTCTCTAACCCGGGACGACGAAATCCAAAAATCCTCAGAAATAGAAACCATTTGGAGTAAATGACCACCATGCACAAGTTGGAGCACTTTTTCGATATATAGAAAAAATCGAAGAAAAGGTAGAACTACTGAAGAAGGACCTCAAGAAAAAACCTGTGTAAATATATCCATTTCACCTGAAAAATCAGGCAGAAAGCTCCTCATCCATCCGCTCCCGGTTTCCACTGCGGACCAGGTGGTCCCTCTTCCAAAAACCGATTTCAACCGCAGATATCTCTTAGGTCGTGGAGATCGAAACACTCCGCCATCTCGGTTCTCTCAGCGAAAGATTTGGCAAAAACCAGATAGTTCTCTTTCCGATCATCGTTATTCCACTTCAAATGTTCACCTTTTCTCTTCAACTTAGATACGATCCTTCCCGCATCCACATCATCTCTCCACTTACATTCACCTAAAAATATTTCTTCTCTATCTTCGTCAACAGCTGCGATATCTATCTCTTTATCCTTCCACCACCATCTACGCATCTGGGTATATCCGAACATCTCCTTATCCATGATCGTCTCTCGACAGATGCCCTCGAACACTTCTCCCAGGTAAGTATTGAATTCTTTATCAAAATTCATCTTCGCATTCCTAAGGTTTTCACTATCTATCTCTTCATAAAATGGAGATACGAACCTGAACCAGAATTTCATATAGTTATCTACGATATCATAAACGCCTCTCTTCTTTGCCAGGAGAGGCTTTTCATGTTTTACCATGCCAAGGTCTCTCAGCGTGTTCAAATAATATGGTATCTGGTTCCGATCGATCTTAGAGTAGTTGGCCATATCCGTTAAAGAATTCTTGCCCCTTGCGATAGACTCCAATATAAGATAATACCTGGTGGGTTCCGGCATCTCTTCTTGAAGAAGAAGTTTAGTATCTCTAGACAGCATCAAGTCGGGATCGAACATCTTATCCCTTATCTCGTCTTCCACATCATCTCCCGTAAAAAACTCCAGGTACCTCGGAACACCACCTGTAGCTCCGTAAAGCTTGACTCCGTCTTCCATACCGATCTCAGGGAACCATTCGAGAACATCGCCGAACATCAGAGGATCTATCTTCTTTATCAGGTCCATCCTGCCGTATGTCGGGCTGTCGTATCCCACAATGTCGGACTTCATGGTCGAAACGTTACTACCACATAATATCAACTTCTGTTCCAATATCTCATCGACTATCTCTTGAAATTCAGGCAGCGCCCCGGATTTAACTAGATACCCAAACTCGTCTATACAAACAAATTCAGTTTTCTGTTCAGCTAAAAATTGGAACATCTCTTTAAAGCTTTCAAAATGTAAACCCGGCACGCCATACATTTCGGATATGATCTTTGAAAAGTTCTTTAAATTATACTCATTTCCCTTATCCGCACACAACAAATACAAAGCTTCTTTCTCTTTTATGAACTCCTTTATCAACCTCGTTTTTCCCACTCTTCGTCTCCCGTATATGAGAGCTACTTTTCCTCCCCACCTCTCCAGCTTCTGAATTTCATCCTTACGATCAATGAACATAGTCATGACTATAATAGTATAGACTATTGTATTTAACACTTTTGTTGCCTTATCTACAGAAGATCAGCTAGAAGACCCGACAGTTTCAAAAATCTTTTCACATTAGAAAAAACCAAAGAAAGGTCGTGTCCTTGACTATACCGACGACTTCGAAGATGTGGAAAAGATGTTTGGATCTTGAGTTCAATTAACAACTTTTGTTACATCCTCCCAGATGCCTGAAGGCTTTGGGCCTCCCGATCGGTCTTCTAAGGTTTACAACTTACCTGTTAGCTGGAAGATGCCGGCCGTTCTATCTTTACTCCTTAAAGGTAGCGCACGGAGAGTCGATCCACTGTGACAGCGCTCTCCAACGACTTCTTTAAGTCGGTCATGCGTGGGTTCTTCGTCTTCGTTAGACGTTACAAGTTCCATATTCCAAGTGAAGTCCGCACCTTCGCTAACTCTTATGCCTATCCCGTCACCTGGTTCTATAACAAAATTTTCACCGCCGTCCCATTCCTGCTCTAGATCTTGGAAGTAGAATTCCTCCGTAAAGCCTCTTACCGTATGATCCCATTTGA
>PUNG01000075.1 GCA_003551675.1 Thermoplasmata archaeon | reverse complement strand
CTGATACCACATGTGGACTTTTTTGTTCGTACGATTCGATCTTTTTAGTTCGATGCTTCTAAACTCATATCAACGGTACTCTTCACAATCATAGCAGTACCAACGTTCGTACTCCTCGATATATTTTAGTTCACTGCCGCAGCTTTCACAAGATCCTTCTTCGGATTCTATTTCCTCCGTAGGTTGACTTACGGGAGCTCTTACCGCTGCGTTAGAGGAGCCTTCAAAACCGTCTTCGATAGGAGATGTTTCTTCATCTCCCTTTTCTCTCCTCATCAGCAGCACCATGACCAAGATGACTCCGATCACTACCAAAAGTAGTATCAATATCCACCACGGGAAGTCGTCATCCTCAGGATCATCTTCTTCATCTACATCATCCTCCACCGCACGAACTGCAAATGAAACCGTATCCGTCTCTCCTTGGTCTGAGCTTCGTACTTCGAATTCTATCTCGTCTTCTTCCTCAGCCTCCCACGTAAACTCTCCTTGGTAACTCTCATCAGGTTCTAGACTTATCGTCTCTGTTTCAACATTTACTCCGTTAACATAGAGTTCAATGTTCTGTTCACCTGTAACTCCACCGGTATTCCTTACTTCGTACTCCACTACTATTTTTTCGCCTTTTTCGAATTCGTCACCATCTTCAGGAGAAACGATACTCACTTCAAAATATGCTTCTTCTAACTTCTCAAAGTGCGCAGTTATGGTCATATCAGAGTCCATGATGATCTCTATGGTCGTGTCAGTCCCGGTCTCGTCTCCGGTCCATTCAACGAACTCCCAGTTCTTAGCCGCTTCCGCAGTCAATTCAACTTCGGTTCCCTCCTCGTACTCATCTTGCTCTGGATCTAGCTCTACAATACCTTCGCCTTCTACGTTCACCGTAAGTTCGTAGTATTTGAGCTCTTCGAAATGAGCCGTTACTTCCTTATCGCTGTCCATCACAAGCGTTATCTCTTCTTCAACTCCTTTAGCATCGCCGGTCCATTCTACGAAAAGCCAACCTTCTTCAGGTACAGCAGTCAGTTCAACTTCGGTTCCCTCTTCGTACTCCTCCTGCTCTGGATCTAGCTCTACAGTACCTTCGCCTTCTATGTTTAACTCTAGCTCGTAATGCTCCACTTCCTCTTCAAAATGAGCCGTTACTTCCTTATCGCGGTCCATCACAAGCGTGATCACTTCGTCAGTCTCTTCGATGTCTCCACTCCATTCCAAGAATCCATATCCCTCATCTGAAATAGCTTCAACAGTAACTTCTTCGCCCTCCCTATAATTATAAGTTCCAGGTTCAGGATCGGTTGTGCCACCTTCTTCCGCATCTATGATTAGTTCGAACTCTTCCATGACTGAAACAGTCACTTCATCCATATCGTCTTCGCTGGCAACCGCCAAGTTGTAACTGCCTTCGTTAGGTGTCTGCCATACGAATTCGTCTTCGTGAGTTTCTTCAGGAGCTAGCGTGACATCTACACTGTCTTCAGGTGTACCGTCCACCGAAAACTCCACGCTCTGCGTACCTTGTGCGTCGCCTACATTCGTTACTCTGTACTCTAACACCACATCTTCATCCACCGTTACTTCAGCATCGTACTCTACTATCTCTACATCAAAATCCGCTTCTCCGTCCATCAGCGTATCGAACGACCAAGTGTTCGAGGTAACGCTCTGTTCTCCATCGTTAGCCACAGCATACCAATCATAAGTAGTGCCTTCTTCTAAACCATCCCAAATTACCGCTGCACGATCACCACTAGCAACACTACTGACTTCTCCGATCAAAACGTCCGATGAGTCGTAAAACGAAACGTCCATGGATATCTCTTCTTCATGCCTGACAAGAACGCTCAACTCAACATCTAATTCAACTGAAGTCGCTCCGTCCTCCGGCTCAGGATCTGTAGGCGTTAATGGACCAGGATCTTCCGAAATGGTAGTAAACCACCACGTCGGTGAAGTTTCCGACATACCTGCTCCGTCCTCCGCAACTGCATACCATCCATAGTCCGTACTGTGCTCTAAATCGCTCCATTCGACAGAAGATCTTTCACCACTGGCAACATCACTCTCACTACCTATCAAACCGTCCGATGCGTCGTAAAACGAAACGTCCATGGGTTCATTATCCGTATGCTCGACAACTACGCTCAGCTCCGGAGAAGTATCTACACCTATCGCTCCGTCCTCCGGTTCAGGGTCGCCAGGCTCCAAAGGTGCAGGTTTACCTATGATCTCAAAAAAACCGTCACTCTCGTCCTCTCCCCTCCTACCGCTGGTGTCCACAGCCTGTACACGGACCAAACATTCCTCACTCTCATCATCAGGTACTCTCCACGTATAACTGCCCGTATCGTCGATCTCGCTCTCTATATCTTGCCAACTTCCGCCGCCGTTAGAACTGTACCATAAGTTCACATGATCTATGGGATCGTCTCCCTCTTCTGTCTCCCAGGTTATATACTCATCATCTCCCGCATCCCACTCTTCACCACCATCGGGTGATGTAACAGTTAATGAAGGGGATTCTCCATCTACAACTGAATTGTACATCGCCAATGCATAATCTTGGTTAGCTACGCCGTCGTTGTTAGCATCTTCAGGAACGTTTTCACCTATAACTCTGACCGTATAGGTACCTTCCTCAACATCATCAGGATGTATGTAAACACTCTGAACATTGTTAACGTCGTCCCAACCGTCACCATTCGTATCGAAGGGATCCATCGTATCCACATCAGGGAACGTATAACCGGTATCGCTGCCTTCTCCTCCGTCTTCACTGAAAGCGTTCCCTCGATAAACATCACCGCTTGGTGAGACCAATTCAAGATTGAGGTCGTTCTTCAGAGTCCATTCGTCTCCCTCCAAAGCTTCCTTATCGGTCCAGGTCAAACTTATCTTCAAAGGTTCTGAGCTATCTTCGTACATTATCTCATATTCGTCAACATCCCCTGTCTGTAGAAGAGAATCTTGATCATTCAATAAAAAACTAGAATCGGCATGAACTAGGGATGGGAGATTGACCATACCCCATCCTTCGTCTTGGTTAGGAATATTACTTCCACTGTTGAGATCATAGGCTGTATTGATCAAAAGTGCTCTTACCATGGCAGGACTAGGTCTATAGCCGTGATGTTCTTCGTACCACTGCACTACTACGGCCCCCGCCCCAGCAGCAGACGGGGCTGACATGGAAGTACCAGATAATGTCATATAACCTCCGTCCCATGTAGTGGACATAACGTCTTCACCCACAGCTAGCACGTCCGGTTTTATCCTGTTGTCGTCTGTCCAACCTCTAGAACTATGTTCCCATACATTATCCGGATCACGAAGACCGTTCTCAGAAGACGGACTCGGTGCGGAACCACCCCGCGTGCCGGACCCGTAATAATGTTCCGTTGCACCTATAGCTAGAACGTTCTTACCCGTTGCAGGAGAATTGATGGTGTTTCTTCCATCACCCATAGACCCATCATTGCCTGCGGCCGCAACCACAACCAAGGGTTCATTTTGGTCCGTATCCCTATTGGCATCTCTTACCGCACGATCATAGAGCTCGGACCATATATCATAGGCACCGTACGCCGGAACGCCGTAAGAGTTAGTATGTATATATGAGTTAGACTCCTGTACGGGCAGCTCGAGCACCTGGAATATATCCTCCCTTGGAGACCAGGCATAATCCCCATTATCTTCTTCGAAGACCCTCAAAGCGAACACTTCGGCCTCCGGAGCAGAACCCTGTGATGAGTAGTAGTCACCAGAATATTGTTCTCCAGTACCATGGTAAGTGTCCCCGGCGGCGATCCCTGTACAGTGGGTACCGTGACTTTGTCTATGTATATCATACCAAAAAGGATTGCCATCCTCAAAAGAATGACCTCCTACCAATCTACCCGTAAAATCATCATGTCCTGCATCACCCACAGATCCATTGCCGATACCATAGTCAGCCACAGTTATGGTTACTCCCTTCCCCGTATAACCCAACTGGTTAGCAAGTGAGCCTGCCTCACCCGCAAAAGGAGGTTCGCCTTCATTTGGATCCAACCTAAAAGCCTCTTCAGGATCGTCATAAGGATCCCAAACCCAACAACCCCCTCCGATTATTTGAGTGGCGACCTCGCCTAATCCTTCAGGCTCCTCAAAGTTGGCGATGTAATACACTTCCGGATCACGTGCCATATCCACGAATATCGATTCGTCTCTTACATCTATTATCTCTCTACCTCCGTCAACCGTACTCACTGATACCAAACCAGGTCTGAGATCCTCGGCTAGTTTGAACCCCGGTTGATAAACACCTACCCAGTCCACAAAATCTAAAGCTTCTATTCTATCAGCGAGCTCAGGTGTCATGATAACCTCATAGGCATAATTGGGAACGTGATTGATGATCTCGACTCCTTTCTCTTCAAGCGTACTTCTCCACTCTGGGTTTACAGGACCTATCATATCTACGATGTATAGACCCTCTGTTTCAGGTCCGTAACATTCTATGGTAAGATCAGAACTGAATTCCGGCGAACCTTCTTGAGTATCAAATTCATGGCCCTTGACGTTGAGTTCGTTCCTATGCTCCAACCGGTTTACGTCAAATTCCTCTTTTAAGTCCTCTAGATCTCTTATGGGCACTCTCATCAGAGCAAAATCACCAT